>JBGPJM010000058.1:0-23113 GCA_041485385.1 Phycisphaerae bacterium
ACCTGCCCTGTTTTTCTCGTCCTTTCCCCGCCTTTCTCTGCTTTTCTCAAAAACTCTCGACCCTTCTCAACATCTCTCGACCCTTCTCCGTCCCCTGTCCCCACACCCCTCTTCTCTTCTGCTCACTGCTTACTGCTCACTTTTTCAGCCCCCACCCCAACCAAGCAACCACTAACCAACCCAACTCCAGACGCCACAACAACTTACATCAAAAACACCCAAAAAAAGAACCTCAAAAACCCCCCAAAAACCTCAAAAAACCTCGCCGAACCTCAAAAAACCCCCATCGAACCTCAAAAAACCCACCCCGAACCTCAAAAAACCTCACGAAACCTCCGCACCTCATCCGCCAGGCACCCCCAGTTGCGGCCAACCCCCGCATCCCGCACACTACGCCCACCCCACACCCGCACCCCCGACCCCGTGGACCCAATCGACATGGCCGATGACTTCCTCCCCACCACCAAGGACAAGTTCACCTTCGGACTCTGGACCGTCGGCAACACCGGGCGCGACCCCTTCGGCGCCCCCACCCGCCCCACCCTCTCCCCCGCCGAGATCGTCGAGCTCCTCGGCGAGGTCGGCGGCGTCCACGGCGTCAACTTCCACGACAACGACCTCGTCCCCATCGACGCCACCGCCGACGAGGCCGCCAAAATCAAATCCGACTTCTCCAAGGCCCTCAAGAAGCACAAGATCGCCGTCGCCATGGCGACCACCAACCTCTTCGGCGACCCCGTCTTCAAGGACGGCGCCTTCACTTCCAACGACGCCGAGGTCCGCGCCTACGCCCTCCACAAAACCATGCGCGCTATGGAGCTGGGCGCCGAGATGGGCGCGAACATCTTCGTCTTCTGGGGCGGCCGCGAAGGAACCGAGACCGACGGCGCCAAGGACCCCCTCCTCGCCGAGGAACGCTTCCGCAGCGCCCTCGACTTCCTCTGCGCCCATTCGCGCGACCGCGCCTACGACTACCGCTTCGCCCTCGAGGCCAAGCCCAACGAGCCCCGCGGCCACATGTACTTCCCCACCACCGCCGCGTACCTGGCCTTCATCCCCACCCTCAAGTTCCCCGACATGGTCGGCGTCAACCCGGAGGTGGCCCACGAGCACATGGCCGGGCTCAACTTCTCCCACGCCGTCGCCCAGGCCCTCGGCGCCGGCAAGCTCTTCCACATCGACCTCAACGACCAGGAACCCGGGCGCTACGACCAGGACTTCCGCTTCGGGGCCGCGAACATCAAGGCGGCGTTCTTCCTCGTGAAACTGCTGGAGGACAACAAGTACGACGGCTTCAAGCACTTCGACGCCCACGCCTACCGCACGGCCGACCGGGCCGACGTGATCGAGTTCGCCCGCGGCTGCATGCGGACGTACCTGATCCTCAAGTCGAAGACCAGGAAGTGGAACGCCGACAAGCAGGTGCGGGCGCTCCTCCGCGAGATCAACCACGACTCAAAGGACCTGGACAGCCTGTGGGCCAGCTTCAGCAAGAGCCACGCCGAGACTCTCCTGGGCATGAAGTTCGACCGCGAGAAAATGGCCTTGAGGCCCCTCCCCTACGAGGCGCTCGACCAGCGAACCATGGAGATCCTGCTGGGGGTGGAATGATGGGGGTGAAGCGAGCCGACCCTCACGAAGCGCTGCGGACCCGGGCGGGCGCGCCGGCCCCAGGCTGCACCCCGACCGCGCCCACGGGAGCGCCGTTGTCATCGCCGGGCGCCGCGGCGGGGAGGGGTGGCGCCAGCCCCGCCTGGTACGCCGCGATCGAGCGCCGCTCCTGCCGCAGCATCCACATGCTGTGCAGGATGCGGGCCACGGCGATGCCGACAACAAAGCCGATCACGGTGGAGATGGTCGGAGAATGGCCCTTGCGCATGAGCAGGTGCTGCAGGCCCAGGGCGAAGCCGTACAGGATGGGCGCCAGCGTCATCCGCTCGAACTGCACCAGGCTGGCGTCCTTGAAGAACGACTTCTTCTTGACGTGCTTGGGCTTGTGCCGCAACAGCCGCGGCGAGTGGTTGGCCAGCCAGTGGAGCACGTAGTAGATCACCACGTCGAAACAGACGTCCGCCGCGAACGTGAGCAGCGCGATCAGCCGCTTGTCGGCGAGCCCGAAATACACCGTCGCGATGTGGATCGTGAGGGCCAGCGGCATGAGCGCGAGCACGCCGGCCATCAGGATGTTGATGTTGACGTTGATCAGGCGTCGGGAATACTGACGCTCCAGCCAATGCATTGCGCCAATAGTATCGGCGCGGCGAACCGCGGTCCGTGGTGCGAGAGCGGCAACATGAAGGTTACGGGGCGTGGGCGGGTTCGCTATGGGTGGCCTGCGGCGGTCCGGCGATCCGGCCCTCGAGCCGCGCCCGCGCGATCGCCACCGCCGCGGGGTTCACATCGCACCCGACGGCGCGCCGGCCGGCGGCGACGGCGGCGACCAGCGTCGTGCCGCTCCCGCAGCACGGGTCCAGCACCACGCCGCCCGCAGGGCAGCACGCCCGCACGAGCACGTCCAGCAGCGCCAAGGGTTTCTGCGTGGGGTACCCGGTACGCTCCGCGGCCATGTTGTTGATGGAGGGAATGTCCAGCACGTCGGTGGCCTTCTTCAGCCGGCCCTTCATGCGCTGGCTCGTGGCGGGGATCATCGGGGGATCGAAGAAATGGCGATCAGGGTCAACGCAGTAGAAGAGAATGTCGTCGTGCTTGCGGGCAAACCGCCGCGCCGACGATCCGCCCAGCCCGTACGCCCAAACGAGGTGGTTCACGAACCGGTCCTCCCCAAGCACTTCATCAAGCAGCACCCGCACGCGATGGCTCGTCCGCCAGTCCACGTGAATGAGGAGGTTGCCGGTGGGCTTGAGCGCGGGGATCGTGGCGACAAGCCGCTCGCGCAGCCACCCGAGGTACGCCCCCGTCGAGCCGAACCGATCGTCGAAGGAGCCACCGCGGTCAGACTGCGTCTCGCCGGTGTTGAACGGCGGGTCGGCGTAGACAAGGTCAATAGACGCCACCGAGAGCGAATCCGCGAAGGCCAACCAATCCGCCAACACGGGTTCGGGCTCTTGGAGAAATCGCGTGGTCATGTTCGTGCGGCCCGGGCGGCCCAGGAGCGACTCCTACTGCGGTCTCACCGGCGCCCGCCCCACGGAGTAGTACGAAAACCCCAGCTCCCCCATGTGCTGGCGCCGGTATAGGTTCCGCCCGTCGAAGATCGCCCGGTGCCGCATGAGCTTGGCCATCCGCTCGAAGTCCGGGTTCTTGAACTCGTCCCAGTCGGTGCAGATCACCAGCCCGTCGGCCCCCTGGAGCGTGTCGTACATGTTGTCCACGATCGTCACGCTCGAGCCCAGCTCGTGCCGGGCGTTCTCGCCGGCGACAGGGTCGTGGGCCCTCACCGTCGCGCCCAGCCCCAGCGCCTTGCGGATGAGCGTCAGCGACGGGGCCTCGCGGATGTCGTCGGTCTTGGGCTTGAAGGCGATCCCCCAGAACGCGAGCGTCTTGCCCTGCACCCCCCCACCGCCCCCCTGGGTCTTGAAGTGCCCGGTGATCTTGTCGAAGAACAGGTCGCGCTGCCGCTGGTTCACATCGTGCACGGCGCGGTTGAGCGTCGCAGGCCGGCCGGCCTTCTCCCCCATCATGATGCACGCCAGGGTGTCCTTCGGGAAGCACGACCCGCCGTACCCCAGACCGGGGTAGAGGAACTGGTTGCCGATGCGCTTGTCGGCGCACATCCCCTCGCGGACGCGGTTGATGTCGGCACCGTACACCTCACAGAGGTTCGCCATTTCGTTGATGAACGAGATCTTGCAGGCGAGCATGGCGTTGGAGGCGTACTTGACCATCTCGCTGGAGAGGATGTCCATGACGTGGATTGGATGGCCGTTGCGAACGAAGGGGTCGTACAGGTCGCGCATCAGCTCGCCGACGGAGTCGTTCTCCACGCCGACGACGACTCGGTCGGGCTTGTTGAAGTCGTCGATGGCCGCGCCCTCTTTCAGGAACTCGGGGTTGTTGGCGACCTCGAAAGGGATGGAGGGACCGGCCTTCTGGCGGATACGGTCGCGAACCAGGAGGGTGGTGCCAACGGGGACCGTGGACTTGACGACGATGACCTTGGGCTTCTGGCGGGGGCCGAGGGTGGCCAGGACCGCGGCGATGTCGTCGGAGGCGCCCAGGACATACCTCATGTCGGTCTGCCCGCGGTCATCGCTCGGCGTGCCGACGCAGATGAAGATCATGTCCGTGTCGCGGTGGGCCTCGGCGGCGCTCGTGGTGAAGGTAAGCCGCCTGGCCGCGATGTTCCGCTCCAGCAGGTCGGTCAGCCCGGGCTCGTAGATCGGGCACTGGCCGGCGCGGAGCTTGGCGATCTTGCCCTCGTCCAGGTCCAGGCAGGTGACCTCGTTGCCGATGTTGGAAAGGCACACACCGGTGACGAGCCCCACATAACCAGTTCCGACCATGGTCAGCCGCATGAAGCACTCCTGAGGGGATGGGGGGGGCGGGGGCGGGAGTATAGGGGACGCCCACGGGCGCTCCAGAGCGCCGGCGCACGCCGATGCCGCCCGCTACACTCCCGCCCCTATGGGCGAACGGACCGGCAGAGACAAACGGGCTCGCGGCGCGGCCCGCGCCGCCGACCGCTACGACCTCTACCAGCGCAGCGTGCAGTGCGTCGAGGCCGAGATCGGCTTCGTGGATCACGTCTTCCGCAAGCTGCGCGGGCGGCGCGCGACGCTGCTCCGCGAGGACTTCTGCGGCACGGGCAACACCTCCTGCGAGTGGGTGCGCCGGAGACGGGCCAACCGCGCCGTAGGGCTGGACATCGATCCCGGGCCAATGGCGTGGGGGCTCAAGCACAACCTGGCCGCCCTGACGGAGGACCAGCGCTCGCGGATCGACCTGCGGAAGTCGGATGTGCTGCACGGGGACCGGTCGGGCGAGAAGTTCGACGCGGTGCTGGCGATGAACTTCTCGTACTGGTGCTTCAAGACACGCCCGACGATGCTGGAGTATTTCGGCGCGGTGCGCCGGTCCCTCGCGCCCGACGGGGTCTTCTTCCTGGACTTCTACGGCGGGTCTGACGCGATGAAGGAGCTTCAGGAACGGCGGCGCGTCGCGGCCGACCGGAAGGCCGGCTCGCCCGGGTTCACGTACATCTGGGACCAGGAGAGGTACGACCCGATCACCGGGGACATCCGCTGCTCGATCCACTTCCGCTTCGCCGACGGGTCGGAGATCAAGCGGGCGTTCCGGTACGATTGGCGGCTCTGGACGCTCCCCGAGCTCTGCGACATCCTCGCGGACGCCGGGTTCGCGCGATCAACCGTCTACTGGGAAGGCGACGACGGCAAGGGGGGCGGGAACGGGGTGTTCAGGCCCGCCAGGCACGGAGAGGCGTGCGCGGCGTACATCGCCTACGTCGTGGCGGAGATGTAGCGTCACCGAGGCCGGATCCGGCCTCTCCGCGCCCCTACGCTTGGCCGATGCCGCCCCTCCTGGAACTCCCCTCCGATCTTCTCCCCGTGCAGGACGTGCTGGGGGCGGCGATGGCGCGCGTCGAGAAACGCTTCGACGCGCAGCTGTGGTCCGACCTGCCGCCGGTGCGCCGGCTCTGTCAACACGTGGAGCGGTACCGGGGCAAGATGCTCCGGCCGATGCTCGTGTTCCTGAGCGCCATGGCCGCGGGCGAAGACGATGGCGACCCAGCCGGTTGGACCCCGGGCGACGACCTGGTCTCGCTGGCGGCGGTGTGCGAGATGATCCACATGGCCACGCTGGTGCACGACGACGTGCTGGACGAGGCCGATACCCGCCGGCGCGGCTCGACGGTGAACCGGCTGCACGGCAACGAGTGCGCGGTAATCCTGGGGGACTACCTGTTCTCCGCGGCGTACCACCTGTGCTCGTCGATCTCCGGGGAGGCCGGGCGCCAGGCCGCCCTGCTGATCGGCAAGACCGGGATGACGCTGTGCGCCGGAGAGCTGCTGCAGCTGCACCACCGGGAGGACTACTCGATCGACGAAGAGACGTACTTCGAGATCGTGCGCCGAAAGACGGCGTCGCTGATCGCCGCGGCGTGCAGGTTGGGGGCGATGCACGCGCGGGACGGGCTCAACGGCGCGGGGGGCGGGGGCGCGGGAGGAGGGGGCGGAGAGTCGCCGGCGGACAGGCTGCACGAGTTCGGCCTTAAGCTCGGCATCGCCTTCCAGATCCAGGACGACCTGCTGGACCTGACGAGCAGCCAGACCGTGGTGGGCAAATCTGTGGGGAAGGACGTCGAGCTGGGCAAGCTCACGCTCCCGCTGATCCATCATCTGGCGGCGGCGGCGCCGCTGAGCCGCGGGCGCACGCTGGACCTGCTCTCCCAGCCCGAGTTCCGCACGCAGGCCCCGCCGGTGCTGCTGGAAGCGCTGGAGCAGACGGGCTCGATCGCGCACGCGCGCAAGACGGCACGCGGGCTGGTGGAGCGGGCGAAGCAGGAACTGGAGTCGCTGGCCGACGGGCCGGGCCGGCGCTTCCTGCGGGCCATGGCCGATGCCGTGGTGGATCGATCGTTCTGAAACAAGGGATGCGACCGGAATGAGCACGAAGCCTTCGATTGCGGTGGTGGGTGCTACGGGCGCCGTGGGACGCGAGATGCTGACCGTGCTCGAGCAGCGGGAGTTCCCGTGTTCGTCGCTGCGGGTGCTGGCGTCGCCCAAGTCGGCCGGCTCGACGCTGGAGTTCGGTGGCCGGCGCGTGACGGTCGAGCCGATGGAGGCCGGGGCCCTGGAGGGGGTGGACATCGCGCTCTTCTCCGCCGGGAGCGGCGTCTCGAAGCAGTTCGCCCCGCCCGCCGCGAGGTCGGGCACCGTGGTGATCGATAACTCCTCGGCGTTCCGCATGGACGACGGCGTGCCGCTGGTGGTGCCCGAGGTGAACCCGGAGGCGATGGCCGGCCTGATTGCGGCGCGTCGCGCCTCCCGCGGCAAGCCGGCGGGAGGCATTATCGCCAACCCCAACTGCTCCGCGATCATCATGCTGGTGGCCCTCACGCCGCTGCGCCGGGCCTTCGGGATCGAGCGCATCATCGTCTCGACGTACCAGGCCGCGTCGGGGGCCGGCGCCAGGGGAATGGCGGAGCTGGAGTCGCAAACCAGGGCGGTGATGGCGGGCGGCCCGGCGGTCCCCGAGTTCTTCCACGAGCCCTACGCCTTCAACCTGTTCAGCCATAACACGCCGATCGACCCCGAATCGGGGCTGAATGTCGAAGAGCGGAAGATGATCGACGAGACGCGGAGGATCTGGAACGACGCAGCGGTGCGCCTGTCGCCGACGTGCATCCGCGTGCCGGTCCTCCGCGCGCACTCGGAGTCGATCCACGTCCGCCTGCGTCATCCGGCGACGACCGCCCGGCTGCGAGAGGTGCTCGCGGCGGCTCCCGGCGTGAAGATTGTCGACGAACGAGCCACCAATCGCTTCCCCACGCCCCTGAAGGCCTCCGGCGGCGATGATGTACTCGTTGGTCGGATCCGCCCGTCCGCGGGCGAGGCGGAATCTGACCGCGACCTGGGGGACCCGTACACCGAGTTCGATCTGTTCGTGTGCGGTGACCAGCTCCGGAAGGGAGCCGCTCTGAACGCCGTCCAAATCGCCGAGATGCTGATAATCCCTTAAATAGGGTCTTAACTTCACGATCTGATGAAGTTACGGGACCTCGATCATCTCTCTAAACCATTTGCTGATAAAAACTTACCGCTCATCAAGCGGGGAAGGTTGTTTCCGCATTCTCTTGGGGATATATTCCCCTCTTAAGGTCATAATACTCCCGCTGCAACGGCGGCAAACCTTTAAGACTTCGCATTTTCTACGCCCTGAATAGGGGCAACGGCAGGAACAAATGACGAGGCAAGAGTTGTTGGAGATCGTACGGTTGGTCCTCGCCCGCGCGGGATGGGCGGCAGGTGCCACGTTCGGCCTGGTCGCCGTCCCCGCCTTCGCCGGATACACGCAGATCGATGACGCGACTCGGCAAAGCCTGAGCCACCAGCAGATCGTCGTCGGGCTCTACGGCGGTACGTTCCAGCACACCGGGGTCGATTTCGTCGGAACCGGGCTCGCCGACGGCATCAAGATCAGCCGCGTGAACGACTTCGGCTTCGACGGCGTGCTCGCGCTGGCGACCGACACGGCCGCGTCGCCCCGCGACGATGAGATCTGGCAGGACGGCGTCGTGACCTCTACGCTCCGCGCCCGGTACGCCTCCGGCGCGCAGGACCTCGGTTTCATCACCGGCGACGGGGCGGGCGCGGGCGGCACGTACACGGCGCTCGTCAGCACCGGCGCGGCGGGGTTCATCGATCCCAATACGCCCGGCGCGAGCAGCGCCCCACGGACGCTGTCATCGGACTTCCGCTGGGCCCGCACCGGGCCGGGCGGGACCGTGACCTCGCTCAGCCGCGACAACTCCGACAGGCTCGACCACATGGTGGCCTACGAGGTCACCGACAGCACCGGCCGTCTGAACGGCGGCAACAAGACGTGGCTGTTGTTCTGGGACACGGCCGCACCCGGCGCCGCGTTCGGCTCCACCGGGCGCGATTTCAACGATCTCGTCGTTGAAGTGGTCCTGGTGCCGCTCCCGCCGGCGGGCGTGTGGGGGGCCGCCGCGCTGGGCATGCTGGGCGCCGGGATGATCGTCCGCCGCCGCCGGTTGTCGTCGAACATCTGACGATCCCCTGGCACGAACGCCTCCGCCTGGCCCACTGCCCGGAGGTCCTTGGTGATCGCTGGCCGCGACACGCGCCGGCGATGCCTGTTGAATGAGTCCAGGCACCCGACCGGGGACCAGTCCGAGGCCCGGCTATCCTCATCATCCCATGAGCGGCCGGTTCATCGATGAACTCAAGTGGCGGGGGCTGTTCCACCAGTGCACGGACGAGGCGGGCCTGCGCGCGCACCTCGACTGCGGCTCCCGCAAGGCCTACGTCGGGTTCGACCCCACGGCCGATTCCCTCACCATCGGCAACCTCGTCCCGATCATGATGCTGCGCCACCTGCAGTTCGCCGGCCACACGCCCGTCGTCGTCATGGGCGGCGGCACGGGCCTCATCGGCGATCCTTCCGGCAAGGAGGCCGAGCGCCAGCTCCGCACCCGCGAGGAGATCGAGGCCAACGTGCAGGCGCAGCGCCGGATCTTCGAGCCGCTCCTCGACCTCTCGAAGAGCACGAAGAACCGTGCCGTCGTAGTCAACAACATCGACTGGCTCGAGAAGCTCTCGTACATCGAGGCCCTGCGCGACATCGGCAAGCACTTCTCCATCAACATGATGATCCAGAAGGAGTCGGTCCGCGAGCGGCTGCACAACCGCGACCAGGGGATCTCCTACACCGAGTTCAGCTACATGATCCTCCAGGCGTACGACTTCCTGCACCTGTACCGGGAGCAGGGCGTTACGCTCCAGATGGGCGGGAGCGACCAGTGGGGGAACATCGTCGCCGGCGCGGACCTGATCAGGCGAGTCCTCGGGCCGGACTGGGAGCAATCTCGACAACAGACCGGCCGGCTCGACGTGGCGACGGCCGAGTTCGCCGGATACCCGGAGGCGTCCAAGTCCTTCGGCCTCACCGCCCCGCTGGTCGCCAAGGCCGACGGCGGCAAGTTCGGCAAGACCGAATCGGGCGCCGTGTGGCTCACCGCCGATCGCTCCAGCCCTTACGCCTTCTACCAGTTCTGGCTCCGGACCGACGACAAGGACGTTGTCCCCTTCCTCAAGCTCTTCACCCTGCTGCCGCATGACCAGATCGACGCGCTCGCCGCGGCCCACACCAAGGACCCCGGCGCCCGCGAGGCGCACCGCGCCCTGGCTCGACACATGACCGAGATGCTCCACGGCCCCTCGGAGCGCGAGCAGGCCGAGGCCGCGGCCCGCGCGCTCTTCTCCGGCGACGTTTCGCACCTGCCGCTGCGCACGTTGGAGGAGGCGTTCGCGACCGCCCCGAACTCGGCGCACGACAAAGCACATCTGCAGCGGACCGGCGTGCCGCTGGTGGATGTGCTGGCGCAGACATCGCTGGCCAAGTCAAGGGGACAGGCCCGCCAGCTCCTCACCGAGGGCGCGGTCTCGGTCAACGGGCACAAGGCGGCGCCGGATGCAAGGCTTACCACGGCAACGCTCCTGCACGGCTCGGTGATCCTGCTCAGGCGCGGCAAAAGCGCCTGGCACGTGACAAAATGGGGCTAAAGCTCTGCCGGGCCCTCGAACCCTCTCGGGGTCGATCGATACGACCTCCGCAGACGGCGGTCGCGAACATCCCGCGAACGCTAGACCCCCCTACGCACCAGAACTCCACCCGCTCTGAACCGACGGGCTAGAACTGGACGTCGAGTCTTGCGATACTAAAGACGGCGGGCCCGCATATGCGGAACGCCATCATGAAAGGGAACCACTGTGCCCACGGTCGCGGACATCCTGCGTGCGAAAGCCAGCGAGGGACGGGGCGAAGTGGCGACGATCGGGCCCGACGCAACAGTGCTCGACGCCGCGCGGATCATGAACCAGCGCCGCATCGGCTCGCTGGTCGTGACCGAGGACGGGAGCGCCCACCCCGTCCCGGGCGGCAACGGCGCGGTGATCGGGATGATCACCGAGCGCGACCTCCTCACACGAGTGGTCGCGGCGGAGCTCGACCCGTCGTCGACGCCCGTCGGCCGCGTGATGACCTCGCCGGTGATCTCCTGCACGATGCGCACACTCTCCGACGAGCTGCGTGCGGTGATGCGGGAGAGGCACATCCGGCACGTGCCGGTCGTGGACGAGACCGGCCTGCGCGGAATGGTCTCCATCGGCGACCTCAACAACGCCGACGCGGGGATGATGGAGGAGACGATCAGGTACCTGGAGACGTACATGTACCGGGGGTGAGGATCGGGGCGCGGGCCGAGACCGATCCCGTCAGCCGGGCCGCACCATCCGCAGGATCGTCGCCGGCGACTCGCCCTCGCCCGTTCGTGCGCTGAGCAACGCCGCCCCGCACATGGCCAGCGCAGCCGCGTAGTCGGTGGGGATGATCGAGGGCGCCCGCTGCTGGAGGATCGCGCTCATCTGCTCGGCGACCGCGATGACCCCCAGCTGTTCGCCGGGCTCGCCGCGCTTCCGGTGCGCCGGGCTGGTCCGCGCCGAGTCGATGATCGTCCCCTCGGGCGCGATCCATTCGTACCCGTCGTCGAAGATGCGCAGCCTCCCGCCCGAGGAAGCACGCCCCGCGCCGACCCGCGCAGAGCCGGCGTCGGCCAGCAGGGTGAGCGTGCGGTTCCAGCGGGCGCCGGCGCTGGAGAGCACCAGCCCGGCCGAACGCCCGTCCGAGAAGCGCAGGTTCGCGGTCAGCGTTCCGTTCAGATCACGCAGTGTCTCCGCGGGCAGCGCGTGCAGCGTCCGCGGCGAACCGGGGGACTGAGGGAGTACACACGCCGCGTCGATCTGCTCCGGCTCGCCAAGCAGCGAGAACACCAGGTCCATCGCGTCGAAGAGACGAGAGCCCAGCGACCCCTGTGCCGGCGTGCAGTACGACTCGACGGCGATGGTCCGCGCCGCGCCGAAATCCTGGAGCAGCTCCGCGGCGTCCAGCATCGTGCGCGACGCGCGCATGAGCGGGCAGAACCTCGCCAGCTCCACCGACGTCCCCGCCGAGAGCCCGGACGCGGGTTGGCCCGCCTCCTGCCCCATCGCGGCGCCCGGCGAGGGCGCGGCCTCCGCGATCTCCAGCACCGACGCGGGAACCGGGTCGAGCGAAATGACGTTGACGCCCCTGGCGCGACAGGCTCGCAACGCCTGCGAATCCTGCCCATCCGGTTCGCGCGCAAACTGCCCGGCGGCCGCGATCAGGACCAGCTCGATGTCGGCGGCCGAGGCCAGGGCCGCCCGCAGGTCGTCGAACGGCGGTGCCCCCAGCCCGACGGCCACCTCGCCGGACCGGCCGCGCTCCGGGCAGCCCGCGCCGGCGATCGCCAGGCCGGCCCGCGCCGCGACATCGCGCACGAACCCGGCCTGCTCCGGCCGCAGCCACACAATCGCACGATGGGTCGTCACTCCGGTCACGCGACAACGATCCTACCATTCCCCGAGACAACGGTACGGACAGGCGGCCGCCGTCGGGCAACCCGGCCAACCGGATTGCTCCGCCGGAGGAAAGTCCGAGCACGGCAGGACACGGCGGTGGGCAACACCCACCCGCTCGCCCTCGGTCACTCGATCGCGAGCGCGGGAAAGTGCCACAGAGAACAGACCGCCGATGGCCCGAAAGGGCTCAGGCAAGGGTGAAAAGGTGCGGTAAGAGCGCACCGCCCGTCTGGTGACAGACGGGGCACGGAAAACCCCGCCGCGTGCAAGGTCACGCAGTTTCCGCGGCACACGACCCGTTCGTGTGCCGACGGCCGGTCCGGCCGGAAGGGAACGGGTAGACCGCTGGGGCGACCCGAAAGGGAGACCCCGACCGCGCCGGCAACGGCGCGGCGAGAGAAATGGCCGCCCACCCCGGAAGGCCCGTCCGCGAGCCCCCGTCAAGGACTCGGACGGGAACCGCCGGTGGGGACAGAACTCGGCTTACCGTCCGCACCCGATCGAGACGCGGGCCTCGGGGAAACCCGGGGCCCGCGGCCTTTTTGTAGCGCTCGCTACGGCTATCCGCGTTCATCCGCGGCCAGTTCTAAGCTTTCGCCATGCCCAACCCAGCCGCGAAGCCCAAGAACACCCCGTTCGTCCTGATCATCCGCGACGGGTGGGGCGAGAACCCCAATCCGTCGCACGACCCGTTCAACGCCGTCAAGCTCGCGAAGACCCCGGTGGCCCATCGGCTCGACAAGGACTGGCCGCGGACGCTCATCCGCACCAGCGGCGAGGACGTCGGCCTGACCGAGGGCACGATGGGCAACTCCGAGGTCGGGCACCAGAACATCGGCGCCGGCCGCATCGTGGACCAGAAGGCCGTCCGCATCAGCAAGGCGTGCCGGCGCGACGGCGGGCTGGGGCTGAAACACAACGAGGTCCTCTCCGCCGCCGTTAGCCGTGCGAAGACCGCCACACGCCAGGGCGGCACGCCCGCGTACGTGCATCTCCTCTGCATCTGCTCCGACGCCGGCGTGCACGGCCAGCTCGAGCACCTCTACGCGTGCGTGCGCCTGTGCAAGGCGCTGGGGCAGGACCGCGTCGCGGTCCACCTGTTCACCGACGGGCGCGACGCGGGGCCGTTCAGCGGGCTGGGCTTCGTCGAGCAGGTGGAGGCCGAACTCAAGAAGATCGGCGCCGGCCGCATCGCCAGCATCATGGGCCGCTACTGGGCCATGGACCGCGACTTCCGCTGGGAGCGCGTCGAGCGGGCCTACGCCTGCCTGACCGGCCGCGCAGCGAAGGACGGGACCCACGCGACGGCCGCCTCCGCCCGCGAGGCGGTCCAGCGACATTACGACACGCCCGCCAGCGACAAGCTCAAGGGCGACGAGTTCCTCGCTCCCACGATGATCGGCACCGCCAGCGACGCGCAGGCCACCCGCATCCAGAGCGGCGACACCGTCGTCTTCGTGAACTACCGCGGCGACCGGCCCCGCGAGATCGTCTCCGCCTTCGTCCTCCCCGATGACCAGTGGGCGAAGGTCAAGCCCTCGCCCGACAGCGGCAAGCACGGCTTCGATCGCGGGCCCAGGCTCGCCCTCGAGTTCGTCACCATGGCGAACTACTCGGAGGCGCTCGAGCCGTACGTCAAGATCGCGTTCCCGCGCGCGCCGCGGATGGTGAACATCGCCGGCGACTACCTCAGCTCGCTGGGCCTGCGCCAGTTCCGCTGCGCCGAGACGGAAAAGTACCCGCACGTGACCTACTTCTTCAACGGCTACCGCGACGGGCCTTTCCCGGGCGAGACGCGCGAGAACCCGCAGTCGCCCAAGGTCGCCACCTACGACCTCAAGCCCGAGATGGCCGCCCCCGAGGTCCGCGACGCCGTCCTCCGCCGCCTCGCCGCGACCGACTGCGAGGACGTCCTCGTCGTCAACTTCGCCAACGCCGACATGGTCGGGCACACCGGCAGCCTCCCCGCGGCCATCAAGGCCTGCGAGGCTGTCGACGAGTGCGCCGGGCGCCTCATCGACGCCACGCTCGCGCGCAAGGGCTCGCTCATCGTCACGGCGGACCACGGCAACGCCGAGCAGATGTGGGACCCCGCCACCAACTCCCCGCACACGTCGCACACGATCTACGACGTACCGCTGTACGTGATCGGCGAGCCCTTCCGCGGCCGGCACCTCCGGACCGGCGGGCGGCTGGCGGACGTTCTGCCGACGGCCCTGGCGATGATGGGCCTCGCGAAACCCGCGGAGATGACCGGCGAGTCGCTGCTGGAAGAGCGAAGAATCGCCCGGTAAGCCCTGCCCTCACCCCCTCACCCCCCATCCCCCATCCCCCATCCCACATCCCCTCACTCCACCCACAGCAGCTTCCACGTCCCGTGCTCCATGATCGCCCACAGGTGGTGGAAGTTGCTCCCCTTCGTCGCCAGCCCGGTCAGCTTGAGGTGGAACGTGCGGTTGCCCGGCTGATCGAGGATCACGTTGGGCGACTGCTCGCCGAAGGGCATCCGCGAAAACAGCGTTGAGATGTCCTGCCGGTGCTCCTTGAGGTACGCCAGGATCTCCAGCGGCTCCTTCCCCTTGTCGCGGTACTGCTGCTTGGCCTCCTCGCTCACCACCTGCTCGTAGAGCAGGTCGTCGCGATCCTCCGCCAGCGTCTTCTGCACCAGGATCATCAGCTGGCGGATGCTCTTGGCGACCAGCGTCACCGAGCCGTCGGGGTTCTGCCGCACGACCTTGTCGTCGGGCACCGCCGTCGGGTCCCTGAACCCCTCGTACTTCGGCCCCACCGTCGGCATCCGCGTCTGCGCCCCCGGCACGTTCGCCAGGAACGGCTTGTAGCGCAGCACCTTCTCCTCGGGCTGACATCCCCCCGTCCCCCCCATCCAGCAAAGCCAGACCACAGCGCCAAGCGCGGCCAAGCGAGCGAGCCCCCGCACGCGCGCCTCCCCCATCTCCCTGTCCCGGCTCATCCTCACCGCACCACCTCCTGCCCCACGGCAACCGCCCTCAGCTCCACCTCCGACTGCCCGCGCCGCCAGCAGTCGTGTACGCGGTACTCCTCCACAGGTTCCGGCGCATCGCTCCGCCAGTGGCACCCACGCGACTCCTTCCGCCAGTGCGCCGACCTCGCGATCAACGCGGCCACCAGCAGCATGTTCTGCGTCTGCCACCCATCCGGATCATCGAAGATCTTGTCCAGGCTGTACCGCGCCCAGAAGTCGATCATGTCCCCCACATCCGCCAGCCGCGGCCCGCTCCGCTCGATCCCCGCATTCCGCCACATCGCCGACCGCAGCGACGACAGCACATCCGCCAGGTCCAGCTCCCCCTGCACCGACGGCCGGATATCGCTCACCACCGGCACCGGCGCCGGCGGCACTCCCCACCCCCCATCCCCCGCGCCCCCGCCACCATTCCCACTCGCGCCCGCCCCCCCATTCGCCCCCCGCTTCCCCCTCCCCAGCAGCCGCGGCGACGCCAGGTCCCCCGCTTCTCCCAGCGCGATCCGTCTCGCCAGCCGTCCCGCCGCCTCCCCCATCACCAGCCCCTCCAGCAGCGAGTTGCTCGCAAGCCGGTTGGCCCCGTGCAGCCCCGTGCAGGTCGTCTCGCCGACGGCGAACAGCCCCGGCACCTCGGTCCGCCCGTCCATATCCGTCAGCACGCCGCCGATGGTGTAGTGCGCCGCCGGGTTCACCGGGATCAGGTCCTTGGCCGCGTCGAGCTCGTACTGCGCCAGCAGCCGCGCGATCCCCGGGAACCGCTCGGCGAACCCGCCGATCCGCCGGCAGTCCAGGAACACGTGCGTCCCCCCGTGACCCGCCAGCCGCCGCACGATCGCCTTGGACACCACGTCGCGCGGCGCGAGCTCGGCCATCGGGTGCTCGGCGGGCATGAAGCGGTACCCGGATTGGTCCAGCAGCTGGGCCCCCTCGCCGCGGACGGCCTCGGTGATGAGCGAGCGGCTCGCCCCCGCCAGGTACAGCGTCGTGGGGTGGAACTGGATGAAGGCCATGTCGGCGATGGCCGCGCCGGCGCGGTAGGCCATCGCCAGGCCGTCGGCGGTGGCGACGCGCGGGTTGGTGGTCTCGCGGTAGACCATGCCGGCGCCGCCGCTGGCCAGGATCGTCGAGCGGGCCCAGATCATCTGCAGCCCGTATCTAGGGTGGTACGTGATCGCCCCCATCACCGGCCCCCCAGGCTCGTCGGATGGCGTAATAAGGTCCAGCGCGAAGCAGTGCGCGAACAGCCGTATCCGCTCGTTCGCGGCCACCCTTTCCAGCAGGCACCGCGCCAGCTCCTTGCCGGTCGCGTCGCCGTCGGCGTGCACGATGCGGTGGTGCGAGTGGGCCCCCTCCTGGCCGAGGGAGAGCTCGCCGCCGGGGTCGCGGTCCAGGCGGATGCCCCAGCTGACCAGCTCGCGGATCCGCTCCGGGCCGCCGGCGACGATCGAGCGCACCGCCGGCTCGTCGCACAGCCCCGCCCCCGCGGCCAGCGTATCCGCCACGTGCGACTCGACCGTGTCGTCCCGCGCCATGACGGCCGCGATCCCCCCCTGGGCCCACGCCGTGTTGGAGAGGTCGGGATCGTCCTTGCACAGGACGATGCACTCCGGCCCGCCGCCCCCCCCACCTCCCGTCCCCGCGCCCTCTCCGTTCTTCCCGCGCCCGCCGCGCCTCTGCGAGAGCTCCCCCTTCTCCGCAGCCGCGATCGCCGCCCGCAGACCGGCCACGCCCGCCCCGATGACCAAGGTGTCCGTGAAGATCTGCGGCAGGAGGGAAGACCGGAACGGGATGAGGTACCGGCGTTGATCGAAGAGCGGGTGCATGGGTAGGGAGAATAGGAGTAAGCAGGAAGCAGAAAGCAGTAAGCAGAAGAGCCGCCGCGTCGTCCCAAGGGGTTCCGTCGAGTTTGATACGGGTTGTTGCGAGTTGCGTCGAGTTTGGGGTGAGTTGATGCGAGTTCCGTCGACTTTCGTTGACTTCCGTCGACTTTTTGCGATTTTTTGCGACTTCTTTTGGGGGTGTTTTTCGCTGTAAGTGCTTGTGGGGTATGGACTTGACGTCGGTTGGCGCCGCCGCGGGAGAGGGGACGAGAGAATTGGAGAGTTTTTGAGAAAACACAGAGAGTTTTGGAGAGTTTTCGAGAGTTTTCGAGAGTTTTGGAGAGTTTTTGACGTGTTCTGGAGGGTTGGATCTGCTGTAAGTGCTTGTGAAACCTGCACTTGAGTTCGGTTAGTGCGTGCCAAGATGCGCCCAATCCCGAAAACGCCCATTCGATGTCGGATGTGGAAGGCGAAGAGGCTCTCGCGGAGGCGCTGAGGGCGCAGAAAGGCAGAGGCCGCGCGCAGAAAGGCAGAGGCCGCAAGCCAGAATCCCTGATCAAGGTCGATCCCCCCATTCCCACTCCCCTCCCCCCCGCGCCCTCCGCGCCTCTGCGAGAGCTCCCCTCCCTCTTCCGCTCCAAATCCAAAATCCCCGATGCAAAATTGTACCACCACGCGGCTCCGCCGCGAGAGAATCTGCACCTATTACCCCTTTTTGGCGCGCAGGCGCGCAACCCTGAATCGGGTGCCTCCTTGCCGCGGCCGCCGCGGCGGCCCGGTTCGCCGCGCAGTACCCGATCTCGCGGGCAACTTCGTATACGAGCCCCGAACACAGTGAGTGGGCCGCGGGGACCCGCCGGGGAATGGACTCGCGCCCCGGACCGCCGGCCAGAGTCGGTACACCCCTGCCCGTGCCCCTGCCGCTGGGCGCTCGCGGACGAATGGCACTGTGGCCGTGCTCGCTCGGCCCCCGCGGCCCACTCACTATGTTCGGGGCTCGTAGCGGAAATCGCCGAGGAATCGGGCGCGCCCAGCGGACCGCGCCGGCCCGGCACGGGGGCACGACGACGAACGCGGCCTGGTTCGACGGGCACGCCGCGACGGTGAACTCGGGGGTGGTGACGACGCTGGCGAACTGGGATGATCGGGACTATCGGAGGTAGGGCGGGGCTGAGTTCATCAGGGATCGAGACCAAGCCGCTGGGGATCGCAATCATCGGCTCGGCATGGCCGCCGTCGAAGTGCACGAGGTCACACGACATAGCCCCACCGGATTCAGCCAGCTGGGGTTTCGGCACGTTGCCGATTAGCCTGTCGCACGCCACTTGTCCGAAAAGAGGCAGCCTCTTGGCCCTGCCCACGGTACTTCAACTGGTATACCAGCTCTCCAAGGGCCGAACGCGTGGTATCAAACTGCTCACGGCCGTTGGCGTCAGGTCCGAGAGGAATGCTCGATATCGTGTGGACGTCGAGGGTCCAACCGAATCTCCATTTTCCCTCGACCTTGAGCGGATTCGTCATCAATGAGCCTCTGCCTGGTCTTGCCCGGCCTGCGATTCGTAGATTGTACGCGCTGCAGGGGCTGCCGCCCCTGCAACCCCGCCCGGAGAACAGGCGGACGGGGCCGGTGAGTGTCGGCGCGTCTTGGTCTTTCCGGGGATTCGCGAACCCTTGACGCCCGGCGTGGCACGGCAACGAACGCGGCCTGGTTCGACGGGCAGGCCGCGACGGTGAACTCGGGTGTGGTGACAACGCTCGCCAACTAGGACGATCGGGACTACCGGCGGTAGGGTGACGCGGGCACGGTCGGGCGCGGGCCTCCCATCCCGTCGCCCAGTCTCCTCGTCTTCCCGTCCCCCAGTCTCCCCTTCCACCGCGTCCCCTCTTCCCCACTCAGCGGCCGTTCAACCATCGCGCTGCGTCTCCTCGGGTTGGCCTTGCAGCCGCTGGTACTCCGCCCAAGTCGTCACCCCCGCCTTCCTCATGAGCGCTCCCCGTCGATCTGATTCGGCCTTCTCGTCCTCAAACTCGCGACGCTCCTCGTCGGTCATGTCCTTCGTGTAGAACGTGCCGTCCTGGAGCGAACGGACCGACCTGCGGAGCCAGAACCACAAGACGAGCGCGACCAGTAGGACAGGGCTCAGCGCGACGACGAACCACAAATCGCTCGAAATCGCCAAGATGGTGGGAGCCATGGGTTGCATCAGCCACGCGGCCCTGGATTCGCCTCAAGTCGGACGCCTCTTGACGCGCGCGAATCGTGCGGGACTGGGTCCGGTTCCAAGCCCTTCGCGCGCATCCACCCGATTGAGCACTCTACCCGATCATCCGTGCTGTCCGCGAGCCTCTCCCGCGAGGTTCGAACTTGGCCGGTGAGTCCGACGGGTGCCCAACCCCCTGCCGGCGTCGCACCGCCCAAACCTCCGTCCCCCAAACGGGCGGCAAGCAGCGGCGACATTCCCGCGAAACGGCGCACCACCACCCCCGCTTCGCGGCTATCTCTCGCAGGAGGGGTGCGCCCGGACCGCCCACTTAGGAAGAAAAACCCATTTTTCTTTTTCCTCGCCTGTCCAGTATGCTCGTTCCCGATCGTCTCTCTTCCCAGGGACCATGACGGTCTTGCCGCGACACGGCTCCGCGGCGGGGGCAACTGATACGTAAGCGGTTTCCGGGGCTGCGGGTGAAGTTCCGCGCGCATCGCTACCGACGGTCCCGGTAACTAGAGGAGATCGCAATGCGAGTACTTGCTCTCAGAGCTTGGGCGATTTGCTTCGCGGTCGCCGTTGCCTCGGCGCCCGCCTTGGGCCAGCGAATTCAGTCGATGGCCCCCATGGCGGGGACGTTCGCGCTGCACAGCGGCGCCGCCCTGCGATTGTCGGCCACGTGTGTGCGTCCCCTTGCTCACACCCCGATGGCGCAGGATCTCTTTCGCGCCGCGAGCGGCATCATTCTGCGACAGGCGGACGACGCTGGACACGTTGTCGAACACGAACTCTCGGAGGCCATCAAATCCGGATGGGTGACAGTGCGCGGTGCCGGTCGGGCGTCCGGCGTGGACATTGTTCCAACCGCTTCTCTGCCTAAGGGCGACTGGCAGGTTCAGGTCAGCGGGGGAGCCGCTCTATCCGAATCTGACGGGGAACTCGGCAAGATCTTACCGGAACTCGCGCGACGCGGCACCGAGGCCGGTTTCAGGAACCTCCACAGCGATCGAGCGCAGCTTGAGAGGATAGTGGGCGCGGGCGATCCCATCCTCGATGTGTTCGATAGGGAGGCGGTCCACGTTGGCTGGTCGTTTCTCCAACAAGATGCCCTCGACCTCGCAACGACGCGTACAGGATTCTCGCTACGCAGAGTAGCCGGAGCCTTTGGTGGCGCCGAGAACTTTGTTAGGGCGACCGTCCTTATGCGTGGCAGCGCCCTCGACGAAGCATCGCTGACGCAGCTGGCCATGCTACTCAAGGCTGACGAGAGGTCGATCACGAAGGCAGCCGATCCTTCAGCGTTCCAGGACGCGTGGCACAGGCTGGGCGCATTGCGGGCTGTCACCGACGGCGCCACGGCACGACAGTCGTTTGCGGACGTCGCAACATCTGTTCGCGCCGACAATGTGTCGCAAGTCGTTGATGAGGTTGTCCAAGGCGCTTTGCGACGACGATACGGAATCGATCCGGAGCATCTTACGACTCGTTACCTCGAGTACGTGGACCCGCATGCATCCTTGGGATCCGTCGAGGGCCTCGTCGGACGCAAGCTGGAGCAGGGCCCGTCGATGGCCGACAACCTGGTGGTCATTCAGTCCGAGGGCGGCCTCCGCATCCACTACAACGGCCGCGTGCAGTCAATCGAAGGGTGGGAACAACTGCCTCCGGCGGCGGACTGGGGCTTCAAATCCGTTCTTTCGCGTGCGCCGCTGTCCGGAAAGGACGCTCGGGTCTTGGCACGCCGTGAAATCAACGCTGTAATTGACCCGGGAGCACTCGCCCGCCTCGACGGAAAGCGACTCCGCGTCATAGCGGTCCTGCCGAGGGACGAGGCACAGGCCGGGTTGCTCTTCCCCGACCGTCCGGTCGCGGACGTATTGGCCGCCACCCACAAATGGGAGCAGGCGGGAATCGAGGTTGTTTCGACGCCTGAGGACGTGGCTGCTGTCCTGCGGAATAGTGCGCCCGACGAACATGTCGTTGTCGCCCTCGATAACGGCGAGACTCAGGGCATCGCCTTCGCTGTGCGCGACCTCGGCGGCACCGTTCTGAGGTGCTCCAACTGGGACGAGGCGGACGCCGCCGTGCGGTCCACCAGATCGATCTATCTGGACTCCCTGTACGACGCCATCGTCGCGACAGCGAAGTCGAACAAGGACGCCGCGACGCACCTGCGAGACCTGCTTACCGAATACGGCAAGGCGGAAGGACGGCGGGGCCGTATTCGCACCGTCGCCGTGGCCGCTACCGGATTGGCGGTCCTGGGCGGGGCGGGGGCGCGTGGCCTCTTCGTCTTCCTTGTCGCCGCCGATTGCTGTGACTGCGACAAATGCGAGTGCAAGGACTGCAAGTGTGACCGTGATGAGTGCTGCAAGCCAGCGAAGGCGGAGGACGACGCCAAACCCAACCCCTAGGAGGATGCCGCGTGTTCAGAACGATCACGGAAACATGGAGTGCGTTCCGGGGCCTTCACTTCGGCCCCAAGCGAGCACCCAATCCCCAGCTGACAAAGGAGCAGATGGCGCTCGTCCGTCTCGGGCTGACCGCGGTACTCCTCGGCGTCGCGACCTGGCTCATGTGGCTCAACAAGGGCGATTCGCAGACCGCGGCGGCGGCGATCTACGGAGCGATCTGCGGCTATTGGCTCAATTGATTTGACGGTGGCGGCGCGTGGACCAGATCGGTAGACTTGCGACGGGGCTGAGGACGAACAATGAATACCAAGGTGATCGATGGAAGGCTCAAGCAAATTGGCGTGGATGAACCAGTGCGGAAGCAACTCGCCACCGCTGCCACCGAGGCGCTCCCTGCTTTGGCCGATCTGAACCCGAAAGGCAAGGACATCGAGCTGGATGCGGCGCGGTCGATATCCGCTGGATTTCGGGCGATTCTCCGGTTGCTCGGAGCCAAGGCGCCGCCCGATGTGCTCGGTCGTGTATTCGGAAGCGGTGGAAGCGAAAGGATGGGCGGCGAGCAGGGGGCGGGGTCACCACCCGCCGGCCCGGTAATCGTTGTCGTGAAGCCCAAGCCGGGGGAGCCCGTTACCCGTGGGGGTCTCGCAGATGAGGAGCCGGCAGACTGGCAAAGAGAACTGTGGAGGGACCGACCATGGCAAAAGTAGCGCCTGACGAGGGCGGCCCAGGCGGTTCCGATTGGACGGAGCAACTCTTCCGGCTGCTATCTCGCGTAATCCCGGTTGGCAGCCTCGTGAAGAGGGCGTGGGAGTTCGTCAAAGATGTTGTCATGCTCCCAGAGGCGAAGGAGCGACGCCAAGTCGAGAATCTGGAGGGCTACCTGAAGATCGTGGACAAGTTGGCAGGCGATCTCAAGCGCCGAGGAGTGGCAGACGAGGAGATTCGGGCCCTTATGCTCGAGATGGGCGTGCCGGCGGTCCAAAGCACGCTGGAAGCGATGCTGGTGCGGCGAGCCGTCATGCGATCGGGCCCGACGGTCGTTGTGGTCTCCGGAGCGATCGGCGACCTGAAGACCAGCCCCCAGGATCCGACCCGCTCGCCTACCGAATTGGAGCCGGAGCAACGTCAGCTGCCGTCCGCAATGGCGACCGAGTCGTTGGCAAGCAAGCCGAAGAAGAAAAAGAAAAGAGCGAAGTCCCAAGACGATCAGACCTGACCGCGGTGGTCGTCCGCCGAAGAACCCCTCGATTCCTTTGGAGGTTGCGCAAACGTCGCGGCAAGCGCCGTGCCCTCGGGCTTCAAGACAAACTCCCGCTCTCCTATTCGGGCGGGTTTTGGCTCGGTTGCCAAACCTCTCTCGCACAAGACCAGCATCGGCGCGATAATCTCGCGCCACTTCGCGGAATCGCTCGTCTCGAACGTACGATCCCTGAACCTGCCCACCGCCGGTGGACGGGGTGAATATATCAACGTCGGCTCGCCTCGAACTGCTCGGGGCTGACGTAGCCGATGCTGCCGTGGACTCTCTGCCGGTTGTAGAAGACCTCGATGTACTCGAAGATCGCCGCTC
>JBGPJM010000059.1:0-23022 GCA_041485385.1 Phycisphaerae bacterium
ACGCCCATGTGGGCGAGGCGCGCGATGGCGTCGGCGTCGAGCTCGATGCGTCCGGTGGCGGCGGTGAACTTGGCGCCGCCGGAGCGGGCTTTTTCCTTGGCGGCGGCCATGAGGCCGTCGTAGCCGGGGACGTCGACCGTCACCTTGTACGGGCGCTCTTGCGCCATAAGAACGGTGAGGTCGATGGGGAAGCCGTACGTATCGTGCAGCTTGAAGGCATCTTCAGAGGAGATGACTATCGGCCCTGCGAGCACGACCTGCTCGCGCTTGGCGAGTTTCTCCTTGACGCGCCTCAGTTCCTCACGAGCATCGAGGGACGGTGAGCCGTATGGAATGGCTCTGGGGATGCGAACCCGGCTTATTGCGCGATCGATGGCCTCGTCCAACGCATCCTCAAAGAGTGCGATGCCGCGGTCGAGCGTTCGGCCGAAGGACTCCTCTTCCTCGCGGATGATGTTCTCGACGCGTGCGGGGTCCTTGCGGAGTTCGGGGTAGGCCTCGCCCATGTGCTGGACGACGACGGGGACGAGCTGGGAGAAGAAGCCCGTGCGGGCGCCGAGCATCTGGCGGCCATAGCGGACAGCGCGCCGGAGGATGCGGCGGAGGACGTAGCCGCGCCCGAGGTTGGAGGGGGTGGCGCCGTCGGTGATGGCGAAGGTGAGGGTGCGGATGTGGTCGGCGATGACGCGGTAGGCGGTATCGATGTTGCCGTCGTCGTCCTGGCCGAGGCGGCCCATGTAGGAGCGAGCGCCTGTCGCGCGCTCGATGGCGGCGAAGATGGGGGCGAAGACGTCGGTGTCGTAGTTGGAGCGGACGTTCTGGAGGATGCTGACGAGGCGCTCCAGGCCCATGCCGGTGTCGACGTGGCGGGCCGGGAGGGGCTTGAGGGTGCCTCCGTCCTCGCGGTTGAACTGGATGAAGACGTGGTTCCAGATCTCGAGGACGTCGGGGTCGCCGGTGTTGACGAGGGAGGCTGCGTTGCGGCCCCCCCTCGCCTCGGGGCCGATGCGGTCGTAGTGGATCTCGGAGCAGGGGCCGCAGGGGCCGGTGTCGCCCATCTCCCAGAAGTTGTCCTTCATGTTGCCGGGGAGGACGTGGCTCTCGGGGAGGAGGGACTTCCAGATGTCGCGGGTCTCGATGTCGGGCTCGAGGCCCAGCGATGGCTCGCCCTGGAAGTAGGTGGCGTAGAGGCGGTCACGCGGGATGCCAAAGACCCTGGTGAGCAGCTCCATGCCCCAGGTGATGGACTCTTTCTTGAAGTAGTCGCCGAAGGACCAGTTGCCGAGCATCTCGAAGAAGGTGTGGTGGTAGGTGTCCTTGCCGACGTCTTCGAGGTCGTTGTGCTTACCGCCGGCGCGGATGCACTTCTGGCTGTTGACGGCGCGCCCCCCCCTGAGCCGACCGAGGTTGGAGGCAGGGTCGGCCTGGCCGAGGAAGATCGGCTTGAACTGGTTCATGCCGGCGTTGGTGAAGAGGAGGGTGGGGTCGTCGAGAGGGACGACGGTGGAGGAGGGGACGAAGGAGTGGCCCTGCGGGCCGGGGCCGGGCTTGGAGCGGAAGAAGTCGATGAACGTCTGGCGGACGCGGGAGGCGGGCCAGGGGTGGGAGGAGGTGGGGGTGGGCATGGGGGATCCGGGTGGAGAGAGTCGGGGTAGGAGACGGGGTCAATCCTACGGGCCGGGGGCTGGAACGGCGCGTGGGGGGAAGGACGCCTGTCACCGTTTACATTGTGAGTTGCCGATACACTGGCGCGAGGCCGAGGCGGGGGGCGGAGCGCTGGAGTGTGTATGCGGAACTTCGACCTGGTGATCATCGGGAGCGGACCGGGGGGACAGAAGGGGGCGATCCAGGCGGCGAAGCTTGGGAAATCGGTGTGCGTGATCGAGAAGATGGAGGCGATGGGGGGCGTGGCGATCAACACCGGGACGATCCCCTCCAAGGCGCTGCGCGAGGCGGTGCTGGAGCTCACCGCGCCCGACCGGCTGTCGGCCGTCTGCGGCTCCGGGGCCAGGACCGGCAGGAGGATGGACCGCAAGACGGCGCTCTCGAGCCTGACGGCGAGCTGCCAGCGGGTGATCACGGCGGAGATCGACGTCGTGGCGAGCCACTTTGCGTCCAACGGGATCGAATACATGCACGGGATCGGGGCGCTGGCGGACGCCAGGACGGTGGTGGTGACGGGCCCGCACGCGACGGAGAAGGTGGGGGCGAGCAACATCCTGATCGCGACCGGGACGGTGCCGGCCAAGCCCAAGGGCGTGCCGTTCGACGGGGCGAAGGTCATGACCTCCGACGAGGTGCTGCTGCTGCCCAGCCTGCCGCACACGATGATCGTGGTGGGCGGGGGCGTGATCGGCACGGAGTACGCGTCGATGCTGGCGGAGCTGGGGGTGAGGGTGACGCTGATCGAGGGGCGGACGCGCCTGCTGGACTTCCTGGATTCGGAGATCTGCGAGGCGCTGCAGTACCACTTCCGGCAGGCGGGGATGACGCTGCGGATGGGGGAGAAGGTGGTGAGCATCAAGCTGGTGGAACCGCCGTCGGGGCAGCGGTCGGGGACCGGGCAGATGGTGGAGGCGGAGCTGGAGAGCGGGAAGACGCTCCGGGCGGATTGCCTTCTGTACTGCATCGGGCGGCAGGGGGCGACGGCGGAGCTGAACCTGGAGGCCGCGGGGTTGACGGCGGATGACCGAGGCCGGATCAAGGTGAACGAGAAGTACCAGACGAGCGTGCCGAACATCTACGCGTGCGGGGACGTGATCGGGTTCCCGGCGCTGGCGTCGACGTCGATGGAGCAGGGGCGGCTGGCGGCGTGCCACATGTTCGGGGAGCCGACGCAGAGCGTGCCGGAGCTCTTCCCGTTCGGGATCTACGCGATCCCGGAGATCTCGATGGTGGGGTGGACGGAGGACAAGCTGACGTCGGAGGGGATCCCGTACGAGGCGGGGATCGCGCAGTACAAGGAGATCGCGCGCGGGCAGCTGCTGGGGGACGAGATCGGGATGCTGAAGATGCTGATCCACCAGGAGTCGCACGCGATCCTGGGTGTACACGTGATCGGAACGGGGGCGACGGAGCTGATCCACATCGGGCAGGCAGTGATGGCGTTCAAGGGAACGGCGGAGTACTTCGTGAACACGGTGTTCAACTACCCGACGCTGGCCGAGTGCTACAAGGTGGCGGCGCTGAACGGGCTGAACAAGCTGCGGAGCTTGTGAGCGGGGTTCGCGAGCGGGCGGGGGAAAGAAGCCGAGGGCCTGAGGTGCGGGTCCTGAGCGCGACGTGGCGGGGCGTCGGCACGGCCCGAGGGCGGCGGGTATCCTCAGGTTGTGGCGAAGAAGAGCGCAGCACCTGAGCCGAAGATGCGGACGGTCGGGCCGCCCCCCCATATCCGGCGCGAGGCGGCGCCCGTGCGCGAGGTGCTGTCGCTCGAAGAGATCATCGGGCAGGAGCGGGCGGTGGGAATCCTGCGGGCGGCGATCTCGTCGGGGCGAGTCCACCACGCGTGGATCCTCTCGGGGCCGCCGGGGGTGGGGAAGTTCACGACGGCGCTCGCCTTCGCGGCGGTGCTGCTCGATCCGACGACGGCGCCGGACCTGTCCGGGAACGCCGCGCCCGACCCGGAGAGCGAGGTGCAGCGGCTGATCCAGGCCGGCACGCACCCGGATCTGCACATCATCACCAAGGAACTGGCGGCGGTGAGCCGCGAGGACAATGTCCGGGACGGCAAGCAGACCAACATCGCCAAGGCGGTGCTGGAGGAGTTCCTGCTGGAGCCGGCCGCGAAGACCCGGGTGATGACCGGAAGATCGGCGGCGGGGAAAGTCTTCATCGTCGATGAGGCGGAACTGATCGACGACCGGGGGCAGAACGCCCTGCTGAAGACGCTGGAGGAGCCGCCGGAGGGGACGGTGATCATCCTGGTGACGCCGCGCGAGCACCGGCTGCTGTCGACCATCCGCAGCCGGTGCCAGCGGGTGGCGTTCGGCACCCTGAGCGAGGCGGAGATGGGGAAGTGGCTCAAGCGCCGGGCGGGGGCGGGGGGGGCGATCGAGACGGCGAAGGTGAAGTGGCTGCTGAAGTTCGCCGCGGGGAGCCCGGGCGTCGCGGCGATGGTGATCGAGAACGACCTCTTCGGCTGGCGGGAGAGGCTGGAGCCGATGCTGGAGCAGGTGGAGGCGGGGGAGTTTCCCGTGGAGATGGGGAAGGCGATGGCGGAGCTGGTGGACGAGCGGGCGGCGGCGGCGGTGAGGAAGAACCCGGACGCGAGTAAGGACGGGGCGAACAAGACGTGGGCCAGGAGGATGCTGGCGTTCCTGGCCGAGCACACGCGCCAAGGGCTGGCCCGGGCGGCGGGGAAGGACGAGGCGGGCGCACGCCGGCGCCTGCACATGCTGGAGGCGATCGCGCGGGCGGAGGAGGAGCTGGGCGCGAACGTCAGCCTCGCGCTGGTGATGGAGAACCTGGCGGTGCAGATGAGCGCCGAGCCGGCGCCGGTGTGAGCCGTGGGATTGGGGATCGGGGGGATCAGCCCTGGACGCTGAGGGCCGGGCGGTCCTCCGCGGCGGGTCCGGCGGGCGTGGCGTGGAGGGCCGGCGCCCCAGCCTTCTCGGCGGCGAGCTTGTCGATGAGCAGCGCCCACGTGTCGCGCTCGTATTCGATGAGGGCGATGACCTTGTCGACGGCCTCGACGTTCTTGGCGTGGCTGGCCTCGATGAGCTGGGTGTAGATGAAGGTGTACAGCCCGCTGAGGCGGGCGCAGAGGTCGGGGTCGACCTCGGGGCGCATGGAGTTGATGAGCTCCAAGACGATGTTGCGGCACCTGGAGAAGCCGTTGTAGGAGGCCTCGAAGTCCCTGGCGGACAGGCCGTCGCGTCCCTGGCGGGCGAACTTCAGGGCGCCGTCGAGGAGCATGAGGCGGAGCTGCTCGGGGCTGGCCGTGAAGACGCGGGTGCGGAGATAGGCGCTCGCGTTGTTGTGCTGTGGCGTCATGGCAGGGGGTTGTATCGACCGGCTCGGGGGGTGGCTTTACCGGCCCTTCCGGGCCGCCGCGGGCGGATCAGAGGCTGTGGATCCCTGACAGTGACTGTTGCTGGGTCTGGAGCTGGGCCAGGGCCTGCTCCATGCGCTGGAACTGCGCCTGGAGGACGCCGCGTCTGGATTCGAGCTTGGCGGTCATTTGGGCGATGCGGTCGTTCTGGAGCTGGATCTGGTCGTCGATCGTGCTCTTGCGCTTGGTGAGGATTCCGTTGGCGGGGTCGAGGTACCGCTCGACCATGCGGGACATCTTCTCCGCTATGCCCAGCGACGAGAAGGTATCCGGCCCGGTGTTCTCGACGTGGACGCCGGGCGAGAGCTCGATCGGTGTGCGCGGGTCCTGGACCTTGGCGGCGAGGAGGTCGTGGACGGCCTGGGGGTCGTTGTCCAGGGCCTGGCGGAACTTGGTCGAGTCGAGCTCGAGGGTGCCGGTGCTGTTGAGCCTGATGCCGATCTGGCTCAGGAACTGGTATTGTCCGGAAACGCCGGTGGGGCGGGACTGGATCGTCGAGAAGGCGGCGGTGCGGAGCTGCGACGCGGTCGAGTCGCCCAGCAGCGTGCCGCGCCGGTTGGTCTCCGGGTCGTAGTCGCTCAGCGCGTCGATGCGCCCGACGAGGGCATTGAAGGAATCGATGAAGGCGCTGACGGAGGTCTCGATGCTGTCGGTGTCGCGGCTGACGCTCAGCGTGACGGGGTCCCGCGAGACGGTGTGCAGGTTGATGCTCACGCCCGGGATGATCCCGCTGACGGTGTTGGTCGAGCTGGAGAGGAGGACGGCGGTGGCGGGGTTGTCCGACCCGTAGAAGACACGGGCGTCGCGCCCCTCGGACAGCGTGTTGAGTCCCAGGTCGACGCCGTGGGTGTCCACGGTGAGGCGTCCGGCGACGCCGCTCTCGCGGCTGGCGAGGCTGAGGCGGAACGGATGCGACGGCGAGCCGTCGCTGATGACCGAGGCGCTCACGCCGACCCCGGCCTCGTTGATCTTGGTGACGATCTGGTCGAGCGTGCTCCCGGCGGCGAACGTGATGGTCCGCTCGTAGGAGCCGTCGAGCTTGTTGTTCACGCCGGTGCCGGCGGCCTCGCCGATGATGCGCAGGCCGGCGCCGACCGTGCCGGTGAGATCGCGGACGCGGATCTTCACATTCCCCGACTGCGCATCGTTGTCCTCGAGGATGATGCCGTCGCCGTTGTCGTTGATGCGCGCCGTGACGTTCACGGGGTTGGAGTTGATCTCCTTGAGGAGGTCGCCGACCGTGAGCGAGTCGCTCCCGACATCGATAACGCCGACCCTCCCCGTGGAGTCGCGGATCTCGAATGTGCCCGTCCCCAAGCCGCGCCCGCCGTTGAGGGTGGACAGCAGCGTGGACTCGGCGATGTAGCGGTGCTGCAGGCGTGCGGAGTTGACGGTGGCGGCGGCAACGCCGGCCGGGACGGTGCTCAGGCCCAGCGCGGTGGCCGCGGCGCCGGCGACAATCAGGTTGCCCGATCCGCCGCTGATGTCCGTCAGGGTCAGCCCCGTGCCGGTGTTGTCCAGCGAGGCGCGGATCTTCCCGGCGCCCGAGGTGTTGATCTGGTTGACGATATCGGTGACGGTGCCGGTCGTCGGGACCGTGAAGTCCAGTTGCGACCCGTCCCGGGCGGTGATGGAGAACGCTCCGCTCGACAGGCCGCTCCCGCCCAGGAGATTGCGGGTGAGAGTGGTGTTGAGCCCGGCCAGGATGCGGGAGCCGGCCAGCGTGGCGCCGGCGACGTTGCCGGCGATCCCCAGGTCGGCGGCCGCCCCGCCCCCGGCGATGTCGGTGACGGTGAGGTTGCCGCCCCCGCCGGTGGTGTCGGTGAGGGTGAGCCCGTCGCCGGAGGCGCTGATGGACGCCGTGACGGCGCCGCCGGTCTGCGAGTTGATCCGGTCGATGATCCCCTGGATGGTCGTCGGCGCGGCGGAGGTCAGCACGGCGGCGCCGCTGTAGATATTGCCGACGTCGATGGTGTGGCTGGCGCCGGCGCGGTCGACGATGGTGAAGTCGGAGGTGAGCGAGCCGACGGCCCGGTTGACGCGGATGCCGTTGCCGTCGTTGAGGGCGGTGACCGAGGTCGTGCCCTGGAGGTTGTACACGGCGGTGCCGGTGAAGGCGGCGCCGGCGATCGATCCGGCGATTCCGAGGCTGGTGGCGGTGGTGGACCCCTCGGCGTCGGCGATGGTGAGCGAGCCGGTCCCGCCGGAATCATCGGTGATGACCAGGTGGTCGCCGTTGACCGTCGCCGTGACCTGCGTCCCGGACGCGGCGTTGATGGCGTCGAGCACCTCGCTGATGCTGGCGACGCGGGAGAGGTCGACGGTCGCCGAGCCGCCGGCGCGGTCGGTGATCCGGATGTTGCCGCGCGAGATGCCGTCACCCCCGTTGAGCGAGGCCAGCTCGACGTCGCGGTCCAGGCGTCCGGCGGTGGGCTCGAACGTGACCGAGTCCAGCCCGATGGCGGAGGAGGTGCGGTCGGCGAAGCCGCGGGAGAGCACGCTCTGCGTGCTCACGAGGCGGTCGACGAGGAACGAGTACGACCCGACGGCCGCGCCGGCGTTGGCCGTGGCCGTGAGCACGTCCTGGTTGCTGCTGGAGGCGTGCGCCGAGTTGAAGATGTTGCTGATGTTGAAGGCGGATGAGGCGGACTTGAGGGCCGAGAGCTTGGTGTTGAGGTCAAGAAAGGCGGCCTGCTGAGCCTGGAGCTGGATGACGCGCTGCTGGGCCAGCGTGCGGGGGCGGGCCTCGATCGACAGGAGCTGATTGACGAGGTCGCCGGTGTTGATGCCGCTGAAGGGCCCGACGCCGGTGGAGATTCCGCTCATGGACCATTCCCCGTGGGGGCCGTGTTCATAGCGCGCGGCACTGCGTGCCGCGCAGGTCGATCCGCCGCGATCGCGGGCCGACCCGTGCTCATCGCAAACGCCGGGCCATGGCGGAACGCGGGCCGATCAAGGGCGGCTCGCCGCAGCGCCTGGGCGTCCGTCGCCCAGCCCGGAAGGACGTTGCGGAACATCAACCGGGCCCAACGGAGGGCCGGCTCGGCGTTGCGGCCGGAACAAGCATCGGCTGAAGCGCTGAGAGAGGAGGAGGTCGACACGGGTGACTCCTTGGCGCGAGACTGGCTGGCGTGAAATCGACTCACGCGGCCCACCGGCTGCGGTGTGATCCCTGAACATTGCGCGAACAGAAGAGGGCCCGACGGGGAGCCGGATTGCGTTATCTCCATCGACCAGTGGCGAGTTCGAGTTGGGCGAGTTTGGCCCCGGGCCGGATTGACGGGTTATCTGACCCCTGTGATCGGCGCGGCTTGCTGTTTCGATGCTCAGGCCGGTACGCTCGTGCCTCGCGGTGGTCGCAACTGTTGCGCACGCGCAAGGTCGGCCCGAACACCCCGAGCGCGCCGGAGAACAGCGCGGGATGAACCCGGCTCCGTGGGCTGAGGAAGGCAAGTGATGAGGCAGACTGTGAACCGGGGACCGATCGGTCTGGCGCGGCACGGCCGCCGGCGCACCGTTCTTGTCGGTGCTCTCGTCGCCTCCGGATCGCTTGTCATCGGCGCCGGCCCCCCCCCTGCCCCCGCGGCCTCCTCCCCGATGAGCGCCGCGCACGCGATGCCTCCGCCCGCCGACAAGGCGATACCCGGCTGGCTGGCGACCTATCTGCCGCAGGGCGCCAAGCCCAAGGCCGGCGATGTCCGGGGGCACGTGCCTGCGCTCCAGTTCGCGCTCCGCGCCGGCGAGAGCGCACACCCGGCCGTAGCGGCGGCGGGGTTCCAAGCCACCTACGACGGGTTGTTGACGATCGAGACGCCCGGCAAGTACCGCTTCGGCGCCGAGTTCGAAGGGGGCGCCCTGGACGTGCAGGTCTTCGGCGGGGCGATCGCCGAGCCGGTCATCCAGGTACTTTCCGCCAGTGGTCGGATGTCCCAGTGGCTGGACCTTCCGGCGGGCAGGATCAACCTCAAGTACAGATTCACGCGCGCCGGCGACTCGCAGGCCCGCCTGCGGGCGATCTGGGAGAAGCAGGGGATCGGGAGCGATGGGTTCCATCCCGAGCCCGTGCCGGTCGCGGCGGTGGAGGTGCCGCCGTTCGGGGCCGCCGACGCCCGGACCGCGATGCTCGCTGATCGTGGGCGGGTGCTGCTGGGGCACCTAGGGTGCAACCACTGCCACGAGGCGGAGGCAGAGGGGGGCGAGGCGCTGGCGATCAAGCGCACGCCGCCGCTCCTCGGCGACGCGGCCGGACGCCTGAATGCGGACTGGATCCGCAAGTGGATCACCGATTCGCAGGCGATCAAGCCGGGGTGCGGCATGCCGGGCGTCTTGAACGACGTGGCGGCGAAGGACGACGCGGAGAGTATCGTTCACTTCCTTCTCAAGAGCGCCGGCGGCGGGGGCGAGCCGGGCCAGGCCGCGGCGACCGAGCCGGCGACCGTGGAGATGGGGCGGAAGACGTTCCGCCAGCTCGGGTGTGTGGCGTGCCACGGCGCCCTCGAGGGTGAGAAGGTCCCGGCGGATCCGGCGCCGTACGAGTCGATCGCCAGGTTGGACGGCAAGTGGAAGCCCGAGGCGCTGGCGGAGTTTCTGATGGACCCGCTCAAGGCCCACCCCGGCGGACGGATGCCCTCGCTGAAGCTGACCAAACAGGAGGCCGACCTGGTCGCGACGTATCTGGTGAACACCTGGGGCGGCGGCAGTCCCGGGGCCGCGGCGCCGGCCGTCGACGCGAAGAAGGCCGAGGCGGGGCGCGCGGCGTTCGCGGCGCGCGGATGCGCAAGCTGCCACACGCTCCAGGGAGGGACAGATCCGAAGGTCGAGGTTTTGCCGACGCTGAAGGCCAGGCGCCTGCTGGAGCTTCGCACCGCTCCCGCCGCCGGGTGCCTCGGCCCCGATGACCGGAAGACGCCCCGCTACACGCTCTCTTCCGACGATCGTGCCGCGCTGGTCGCGGCGATCGAGCAGGCGAAGAAGTGGACCGGCGCCAAGGCCGGCACGAAACTCGCCGTGGCCCCGGTGGACCGGGCCTGCCTGACCATCGGCGCCCTGGGGTGCCGCAACTGCCACGAGATCGACGGCGCCGGCGGCCTGCCCGAGCCGCTGAAGCCGTACTTCGTCACGCTGGGGGAGGCCGACCTGGGCGACGAGGGGCGCATACCGCCGCGACTGAACAACGTCGGGGCCAAGCTCAACACGCCGTGGCTGGGGACGGTGCTCATGGAGGCCGGTCGGGCGCGGCCGTACTACGGGGCGCGCATGCCGCAGTTCGGCAAGGAGCAGGTCGGCGCGCTGCCGGCGGAGCTCTGCGCCGTCGCGGGTGTCTGGCCGACAACGGGCAGACCAGCGAAGCAGCCGCAGCCCAGCGACGAGATGGTGCAGGCCGGGCGCAAGCTCGTGGGTGTGCTCGGACTGAACTGCATCTCCTGCCATGTGCTCGGGGAGCACCCGGCCACGGGGACGCCGGGGCCCGACGTCACCACGTTCGCCGAGCGCCTCCGCTACGACTGGTGGGCCGGCTACGCCTTCAACCCCGCGCGGTACAAGCCCGGCACGAAGATGCCGTCGTTCTACGAGCGCGGCGTGGCGATGATCACCGACGTGTGCGCCGGCGACCCGCGGAAGCAGGTCGATGCCATGTGGGCGTATTTCAACCTCGGCGAGTTCGCGCCGCTCCCGGAGGGGCTCGTCCAGCCCGAGGGACTGAAGATCGTCGTGGGCAAGCGCCCGATCGTGATGCGGACGTTCATGAAGGATGCCGGCAGCCGCGGGATCGCCGTGGGATTCCCCGTGGGCATGGGCGGCGTGCACTTCGCGCTCGACGCCGACAGCGTGCGGCTCGTCGAGGCATGGACCGGTGATTTCCTTGACGCGACCGGCGTCTGGGCCGGGCGCGGCGGGACTCCCGTGGGCGGGCAGGGGTCGGTGGTCTGGAAGGCCCCGCCGGGTCCGGCGCTGGTGATCGGTGAGAAGGTAGGGGAGGGGGGGTGGCCGATACAGGTCGGGCGCGACGCGGGGTGGGCTTTCCGCGGCTACAAGCTGGATGATAAGGGCGTGCCGACGTTCATGTACCGCCTCCGCGGCCCCGGCGACCGGAGCCTGGATGTGGACGAGCGGTTCGAGCCCACCGGCCAGGGGAACGAGTTCAAGCGGACGTTCGAGGCCCGCGGCCTTCCGGCGGGCGCAACGGTCTGGGTCAACAGCGGGCTGAGCGCCACCGCCGGCGAGGCGCTGGGGAACGTCTCCTCCGCGAAGTCGGTGGGGAATGACAAGCTGCGGGTGTTCGGTTTCACCGTCAAAGTGGCAGGGATGCCGGCCAGATTCTCCGTGGGGGTGAAGCCATGACCGCACGAATCCTCAGGGCCGTGATCGCGGCCGCCGGCCCGGCGTTGCTGCTGCCCGGCGGCGTCGCGCGCGCGCAGGTCACGATCGCCGGCAAGCCGTACACGAAGCTCGACACCCGCCAGGCGACGCGCGAGGCGGTGATGAAGCAGTTCACAGGCGTGAGCGTCCGGTGGGGGGAGTGGAAGATGCTGGCGCCGTTCGAGCACCCCGGCGGGGCCAAGGACGTTGCGACTCCATTCCCGCCCGAGTCGCAGCTGGAGAAGATGAAGGCCGGCGCCGAGATCGATCTGAGCGCGACGTACCCCGGCAAGGACGGCAAGCCGATCGCCTGGCACACCGTCACGCAGCAGCAGGACATCGGCGGCCTGGGGGGCCTGAAGCCGCTGGATTTCCGCGCCGGGCTGACGCCGGAGCAGATCAGGAACCAGGTCGGGTACCTCTACCGCTCGCTCACGGTGGATGCTCCGGCGAACGTTCCGGTGTCGATGGGGAGCGACGACGGTCTGCGGGCCTGGCTCAACGGCGACCTCATCGTGGAGTCGGCGACGGAGACCCCGCTCGACCCCGAGGCGCACCAGCTGGTGCTGAAGCTCCGCGCGGGTGTTAACCATCTCTTCATCAAGGTCACGCAGGGCGGGGGCGAATGGGAGTTCCAGATGGCCGAGCGGCTGGGGCTGGACCCGGCCGTGGAGGCGGCGCTGGACTACCAGCTCGACAGCGACTTCCCCGACGCCGAGTCGAAGTACTACCGGATCATCACCGTGCCCACGCCCCCGGGCGAGGTCGTGGAGGTCGGCGGGCTGGCGGTGATGCCCGCGCCGGACCGCCGGCCGATCCTCTCCACCCGGCGCGGCGACATCTTCCTCGTCGGCAACGCCTACGAGGAGCCGCCCCTCAAGACCGCGTGGACGCGCTTCGCCACCGGCCTGCAGGAGCCGCTGGGCGTGGCGCTGCGCCCCGATAAGAGCGCCAAGGGCGGCGTCGCGGTCTACAGCGCGCAGCGCAGCGAGCTGACGAAGATGGTCGATACCGACGGCGACGACGTCGCCGATGCGCTCGAGACCTACTGCGCCGACTGGGTCATCTCCGGCAACTACCACGAGTACGCCTTCGGCCCCAAGTTCGACCGCGAGGGGAACGCCTGGGTGACGCTCAACCTGGCGCACACCGGCGGCGAGACGGTGATGGGCGCGACCGTGCCGACGCGCGGCTGCGCCGTGAAGATCACCCCCGACGGCGTGCTGCACAAGGTCGCCGACGGCCTGCGCTCGCCCGACGGCATCGGCATGTTCTCCGATGGCCAGATGTTCTACACCGACAACCAGGGCGATTACGTCGGAACCAACAAGCTCTCACCCCTCTTCCAGGATTCCTTCCACGGCCACCAGGCCTCGCTGAAGTTCCGCGAGGGGTACGGGCCGGACTGGCGGAAGGACGGCAAGCCGGTGCCCGAGCGCGTGCTCCCGGCGGTGTGGTTCCCGTACCAGAAGATGGGCCAGAGCGCCAGCGACATCCTGCTCAACGAGACGGGCGGCAGATTCGGGCCCTTCGACGGCCAGCTCTTCATCGGCGACCAGACGCACGCGACCGTGATGCGAGTCTTCCTCGAGAAGCTCGGCCCCGAGAATCCCGGCGACCACCCGACCTACCAGGGCGCCTGCTTCCCGTTCAGGCAGGGGTTCGCCTCCGGCGTGCACCGGCTGGCGTTCTCCGACGATGGGTCGATGTTTGTGGGGATGACCGACCGCGGGTGGGGTTCGACGGGCCCGAAGCGCTTCGGCCTGCAGCGGCTGAAATGGACGGGGCAGGTTCCCCTCGAGATCAAGCAGATGCGGGCCAGGCCGGACGGATTCGACCTGGAGTTCACGCGCGACGTCGACCCGGCCAGCGCCACCAGCCCCGCTTCATACACCATGATCAGCTACACCTACGAGTACCACCCGGATTACGGATCAGCGGAGATGGACAGCAAACCCCAGACAATCGTCGCGGCAACGCTGGTGGATCCGAAGACCGTGCACCTCGCGGTGGGCACGCTGCGCGTCGGGTACGTCCACGAGCTCGATGCGCCGGGCGTACGGGACAAAGGCGGCGCCGAGCCGCTGCTTCACTCCAGGGCCTACTACACGTTGGAGCGGATCCCGGCGCGATGAGGTGACGAGTTGTGCGGCGTACGACTAGCACTCGGCACCCAGCACTTCTCTTCCCTTCCCCCCTCCCCCCCGCTATTCTTTGGACCCCCGATTTCGACCCCTGACCGCCCCCTCACGCACCGCCTTCATCGCCCCCCGCCGAGCGACCCAATGACCCCGCCGACGCCCCGACTCGCACCCCGACTCCTCGCCGCAAAGCTCGGCGCACCGGTCGGGATCGCCTGCGCCGTCGCCACGGTCATCGCCGCCCTGCTGGCCCTTCTGGTCTCCATCCCCGCCGCGCAGGCCGCCGGCCTCGCCGGGCTCGCCGCCCTCGGCGGGTGCGCGGCCAGCCTCCTGGTCGTCATCGCCATCGCCGGTAACCCCCATGCCGAGCCCGCCATCGCCATCCTCGTCGGCTCGGTTATCCGGATCGCCATCGCAGCCGGCCTCGGCCTCATGCTCCAGACCTCCCTCGGCTTGGCCCTCAAGCCCTTCTGGTTCGCCTTCCTCCTGATCTTCGTCGTCGTGCTCATCGCCGAGGTGCTCGCCACCTATCGCCTGCTCCCCTGCCTGGGCACCCCGAAAGAGACCACCCACCCATGACGCTCTCGCCGCTCTTTACCCTCGCCACCAGTGACCCCGTCGAACACGTGGTCAACCACCTCGGCTTCAAGATCGGCGACTGGTGGGTCTGGTCGGGCAACATGGGCAACCTGTTCCTCTCCGCGCTCATCATGCTCACGGTCGGCCCATGGGTCGCCGGCAAGATCGCCACCGGCCCGGAGTCCCAGGGCACCAGCCGCTACCTCCCCAGGAGCCGCCTCGCGCACACCATCGAGGTCATCTGCGTCTACCTGCGCGAGACGATCGTCCGCCCCATGCTCGGCCACCGCACCGACCGCTTCATGCCCTTCCTCTGGACACTCTTCTTCTTCATCCTCGTCAACAACCTCCTCGGGCTGATCCCCCTCCTCGACCTCCACGGCCTGATCACCCCGGGCCTGGTCCACGAGCAGCACAGGGCCTACATCGGCGGCACGCTCACCCAGAACCTCTTCGTCACCGGCGCCCTGGCCACCATCTCCTTCTTCGTCATCAACATCGCCGGCATCCTCGAGCTCGGCCTCTGGGGATACCTCAAGCACCTCACCGCCGGCGCACCCTGGTACGTCTGGATCATCGTCATCCCTGTCGAGTTCATCGGCACCTTCGTCAAGCCCATCGCCCTCACCATCCGTCTCTTCGCCAACATGACCGCCGGCCACATCCTCGTGGCCACCCTCCTGGGATTCATCGGCTTCGCCCTTACCGAGGCCCACAGCCTCGCCCTCGGCGGCACCATCACCGTCATCTCCGCCGTCGCGGCCATCGCCATCTACTTCCTCGAGCTCTTCGTCGCCTTCCTCCAGGCCTTCGTCTTCATGTTCCTCACCGCCGTCTTCATCTCCCAGCTCGCCCACCACGACGAAGAGCACGCCCACGATCACGACCACGCCCATCCCTACCCCGTCCCAGTCCCCGTCCCCGCGCAATGACCCCTCCGCGTTTCATCGGTCCCATCGGTCCCATCTGTCCTATCCCCCTACCACAGAGAACACTGAGAGCGTTGAGAAGAGCGAAGACCGAGCAAGGAACCGACTCACTCTTCCCCTCCCCCCAACCAGCACTCCTCTCCGTGTTCTCTCCGAGCTGTTCGTGTTCTCTGTGGTGAAAACTCTTCGTCGATCGGTACACAGCACTCAGCACTTAGCACACTTCCGGAGAAGGAAATGAAGACCATCGTCAAGCTCGCCCTCACCTCTGCCGCCGCCATGTTCGCCTCGCCCGCCATGGCGCTCGGGGCCAACGGCGACACCACCAAGGGCATCGCCGCCATCGGCGCCGGCCTCGCCGTCATCGGCGGCGGCATCGGCATCGGCCTCATCGGCAAGGGCGCCCTCGAGTCCATCGCCCGCCAGCCCGAGGCCCGCGGCCCCATCGTCACTAACATGATCCTCACCGCCGCGCTGGTCGAGGGTGTCGCCCTCTTCGCAGTCGTCGTCGCCCTGATCGCCACGTAACCCCGGCCCCCCCACCCGCGCGCGCCAGAACACGGCCCGCGCCGGCTTCTTAACTTCTCACTGCTTACTGCTCACTGCCCCTCGTCCACTGTCGCCAGAAAGCCGGCACCATGAAGCACCCCCTCCTCATCCTCACTGCGGCCGCCGCCCTCGCCCTCCTGCCGCCCTCCGCCCCCGCCCAGGACCACGCCGCCCCGCGCGTCGCAGGCCCGGCCGAGACCGGCGCGCCCCCCGAGGAGCACGGCGCCGTGGCCCAGGCCAGCCCCCTCCCCTCTCCGCAGGAGGGCCTCGTCGTCGGCATCGCCTCCCTGATCGTCTTCGGCATCGTCTTCGCCATCCTCTCCGCCAAGGTCTGGCCCAAGATCAACCAGGCCTTGGCCGACCGCGAGAACAAGATCCGCTCCGAGATCGAGGCCGCCGAACAGGCTCAGAAGCAGGCCCGCCACGCCCTCGAGCAGTACGAGAAGAACCTCTCCGAGGCCCGCGCCCAGGCCCAAAAGATGCTCGACGACGCCCTCGTCCAGCAGCAGGCCCTCGCCGCTGAGCTCAAGGCCAGGTCCGAGGTCGAGCTCACCGCCATGCGCGACCGCGCCCGCAAGGACATCGAATTCGCCAAGAAGGCCGCCCTCGGCGAGATCTACACCCACTCCTACAACCTCGCCGCCTCCATCGCCGCCAAAATCCTCAAACGCGAGATCACCGCCCGCGACCAGGATCGCCTCGTCGAAGAATCCCTCGCCGAACTCAACTCCGTCAGGAACTGATCGAACGTTCGCAGCTCCCACCTCCCGATCCCAAATCCAAAATCCCAGATCCAAGAATCGACCAACCCCCCATGCTCACCGAGTCCCCCCCCAACGCCATCTCCCGCGTCTACGCCCAGAGCCTCTTCGAGCTGGCCAGGGAGTCGGGCGGCCAGCCCGCCATCGAATCCACCCTCGGCGAGCTCGAGGACATCCTCGAGCTCGCGCGTTCCGACGCCCGCTTCAATGAGTTCCTCTCCTCCCGCATCCTCTCCGCGAGCCGCCGCGCCGTCTCCCTCACCGCCATCCTCAAGGGCCGTGTCAGCGATCTCGTCTTCCGCTTTCTCCTCACCCTCAACCGCAAGGGCCGGCTGCCCGATCTCCCCTCCATCGCCGCGGCCTTCGATCAGCTCGTCCAGGCCTCCTTCGGCCGCATCGAGGTCGACGTCTTCACCGCCTCCCCCATCTCCGCCGACGAGCTCAACCTCATCCAGGCCCGCCTCAAGAAGGCCCTCGGCAAGGAGCCCGTCGTCCACCCCTACACCGACAGCGGCATGATCGGCGGCCTCAAGGTCCAGATCGGCGATCAGCTCATCGATGCCTCCATCGCCACCAGCCTCCGCAAGCTCAAGGACCGCCTCGCCACCGACGGCTCCGCCAAGGTCCGCTCCGCCGCCGACCGGATCATCGACTCCGGCGCCACTACCAACGGCCGCGCCTAGCACCGGGCTTCCGCCCGGTGTCTTCCGCCGCGTGCCGGGGTGCCACGGCTTGTCCCGCCTCGGGCAAGCCGTGGGGATGGGCCACCGCTCCAACTCCGTTCTTCGCCCTGGAAGGCCTGAAAGGGCGACAGGAAGCCCCGCGCGGACGAGGGCGAAGCGCACGATCGCTGGCGGGCGTTCCCCACGAGCCGCGCTCGCCATAAGCGGCACCGGAGCCGTCCGAACGGCGCTCCAGTAACGGCTCCTGCGCGGGCACCATGCTCCTCAGCTGGCGCATCGCGCGGGCCCGCACCGGCGAAGAGTGCGACAGTCTCCCCACTACTCGCGCCCCTCGCACAGTTCACGAGCGCCTCACAGACCAATGTCGTGGGCTGAAGCGTGCGCCCGGAACGCTCCGCTTCATGCTGGCCATCGACTTCAAGCGCTACCATCACTTCCTCGACTTCCACGGTTGTGGAGAGTCCGCTCGACTTCCTCGCAAAGCTTGGGTTGCTCGTGTGCGGTCGCAGGCCTTCCTGCTTGGTGGCGCAGACGGCGAACCGCCCCCCCTCCCCCCCCCACGAACAAATCAAGACTGACGGTTCACGAGGTCGTGGTACGCGGCGTTTGAATCCGGGCGTCGTCTCACGCGCCGCCCTCAAGGTTTTTTCGCATCGGCAATGGAGTGTGTCATGGCAGATTGCAGGTGTTGGCGGCTGGTGGCGGCGTGCTTGCTCCTGGGCGGATTCGCGCCGGCCCGGACGGCGGTAGCGCAGCAACCCTGCATCGATGTGAACATCGCGGCGACGTACTTCGGCACGCCCATCGACCCGGGGGTGGATGACCTGGGCATCCACTGCGACGACTGCACCGCGCCGGTGACGTTCCCGTTCCCCGTGCGGCTGTACGGCGTGGACTATGCCTCGGCCGTGGTGTCTTCGAACGGCAACGTTCAGTTCGCGGGCGGCTCGACGCAGTACCAGGCGGATTGCCTGCCGACAACGAACATGGACACGGCGGTGTTCCCGCTGTGGGACGATCTCATCCTGACCGACGCGGGAGATGGCGTCTTCACCTCGACAAGCGGGGCCGCGCCCAGCCGGGTGTTCAACATCGAGTGGCGGGCGCACTACTACGGGCAGGCCGGCTCCGCGAACTTCGAGGTGCGGTTCTTCGAGAACTCGCGGAACTTCGAGCTCGTGTACGGGGTGTACACCGGCCACGCCTCCACGATCGGGGTCCAGAAGGGCCATGGGGAACTGGCGAGGCACGCCGCGTGCAACTACGAAAACCCCTTCCCGGCGGGAACACGGTTCGTGTTCACCGAGACCTACACCGGGAGCCGGTCGTCGTTCGCGAGCACCGGTCGCACCTTCCCGCGCGGCGTGATCGACACCGGGAACCACTGCGACGACTGCACAACCCGGATCACGCTGCCGTTCCCGATCGGGTTCTACGGGGTGACCTACACCTCGGCCAACGTCAGCTCCAACGGGAACCTGCAGTTCGCCTCGTCCAACCCCGACTACACCAACGACTGCCCGCCCGCCCCGGGTTTCGGGCCGACGATCTTCGCGCACTGGGATGATCTACTCACCAACACCGCGGGCTCGGGCGTGTTCACCCGCGTGTCCGGCGCCGCCCCTTTCCGGATCTTTGATGTCGAGTGGCGGGCGACGTACTACAGCGACGGGGCATCGGTGAACTTCACCCTGAGATTTTTCGAGAACCTCGATTACATCGAGCTCTATTTCAACACCGCCTCCCAGCACGGGGCGGGCGCGACGCTCGGGATTCAGGCCGGGGATGAGCGGTATTCGGAGATCTGGTGCAACACGCTCAACTCGGCCAACGCCGGGGATCTGTACACCGAATCGCTGCCGCCCATGAAAGTCACCGGCGCCGGCGACTATGTGCCGCCGTGCACCGACGACATCGGCAACCACTGCGACGACTGCACGACGGCGCTCGCGCTGCCCTTCACCGTCACGCTGTTCGGCGAGCAGTACACCAGCGCGAACATCTCGTCGAACGGGAACCTCCAGTTCGGCCAGACCCGGATCGGCTGGATCAACACCTGCCTCCCCAACGCGGCATACGGCGCGGCGATATTCCCGTACTGGACCGACCTGCGCACGGATTCCCAGGGGTTGGGCGTGTATACCCGGGTCTTCGGGACGGCGCCGAACCGGCTTCTGGGCATCGAGTGGCGGACCATAGCGTTCCCGGCCGGGGCCGCCGCGCACTTCGAGGTGGTGCTCTACGAGAACATCCCGCGCTTCTCGGTGTACTACGGGGCCCTGCCCGACGGGGGCGCGGTCGCGACCGCGGGTGTGCAGAACGGCAGCGGCTCGGAGGTCCTGCTGTACTCCTGCAACGCCACGGGGCGCATGCCCGTGTCGATGGACTATCTGTGCCTGGGGCCGCCGCCACCGCCGTGCCAACCGACGATCACCGGGCAACCCCAGAACGCGACAGCCTGCGCCGCGGGCTCCGCGACGTTCATCGTCACCGCCGCGGGCACGGAGCCGATCTTCTACCAATGGCAGTGCCTCACCCCCCTGGGGGAACCGTGCGGCGATCTGGCCGACGGGGTGTACACCGACCCTCAAACCGGGTTGACCTACGACGTCGCCGGTGCAACCACCCCCTCGCTCACCATCGGCAATATCGTCCTGGGAGACCCTCCCGATATCAACTCATTCGCGGCCCGCGTGACCAACGCCTGCGGCAGCATCTCCAGCGATCCCGCGACGCTCACGCTCGCCGACCCGCCAGGTGTCACCGTGCAGCCGCAGGACGCGACAGCCTGTTCCACGGGCTCCGCCGCCTTCTCCATCACCGCCGCGGGCACCGATCCCTTCACCTACCAGTGGCAGATCCAGACCTCCCCCGGCGTGTGGCAGGGCCTGGGCAACGACCCCTTCCCCCTCCCCTGCGGCGGCGGCGCCTTCGCCTACGCCACGCCCATCGACTCGCCCACCGTCCAGATCGGCGTCCGCCCCTGCCCCGGCGTGAACTCCTACCAGGTCCGCGCCGTCGTCACCAACGATTGCGGCAGCGTCACCAGCAACGAAGCGACGTACAGCATCTGCGCCGCCGACTTCAACTGCTCCGGCGCGGTGAACTCGCAGGACTTCTTCGATTTCCTCACGTCCTTCTTCGCGGGCAGCGCCGATTTCAACCACGACGGCGTCACCAACAGCCAGGACTTCTTCGATTTCCTTACGGCGTTCTTCGCGGGCTGCCCGTAACAGCCGCCCTCGCCACGCCGAGAGTCGCGCCTTGACACCGAAACGCCGACTGTCAGCGGCGGTAGACAGGTCAATACGAGCTGCCGTTGCTCCCGGACTCTTTCCGCCACACTTCCGAGGGCCGCAGGCATGCCGACGCGCCCTCGCTCAGCGGAGCAGCGCGACTCCCGCGCCGATCGCCCCTGCGGCCAGCGCCGCCACGATCGCTCTGGCGACGAACTTGTGCCGCTCCGGCTCGCGAAGGCCGAACCATGCGTAGACCAGCAACCCGACCAGCACGCTGCCGGCAACAACCCCCAGCGCCCACGAGCTGAACATGGTGCTGAAGAGCAGCACGATGATCGCCATGTCCGCCGCGGTGCGAAGGAGGCGGCGATGGCTCTCGCGAGGATCAGCGTCTTCGATGGTCGCCATGCTGCACCTCGTGTCTCAAATGCTCGCCGGAGCTGCCGGCCGCGCCCCCTGTCCTCCTCCCCTCGCCTCCTCTCGTTCTCGCCCTGGCCAGACCTGCCCTATCCGCGGCTCACGCCCAGCCGCCGTTGCAGCTGCTCGATCAGTTCGGCGGCCTCAGCCTGGGTGAGGTCCTCGATCTCATCGTTCCGGATGCCGGTCCGGATGCCCTCTGTCCGCGCTCGCCCGACGAGTTCCTCGAGCAACTCGATCTGCTTCTGGTCCGCAGGCGTCGTGTTCCGGTCTGCTTGCATCGTCTCACCTCCTCCCGTGCGCTGTGGTCGCGCCGGCCCCGGCCGGCCCCGCCCCCGAGAGGCGTCTTCCCCCCTTGAACCTCGCGGCCTCATCCGAGCCCGTCGTGGCATTGCCCGCGGTGTAGGAGTGGGCGCCGACTCCGGCCAGCCTGCCCCCGTCCACGATCAGGTACTCGTTGCGAATGGGGCGCCCGGCGAACCAGCACTCCAGGATCTCGCGGACGCCGGCGGCGTAGCGGGCCTGGGCGGCCAGCGTTGTTCCCGCGATGTGCGGCGTCATGCCCTCGTGCGGCATGGTCCGCCACGGGTGGTCCTTGGGCGGCGGCTGCGGGAACCAGACATCGCCGGCGTACCCGGCGAGCTGCCCGCTCTCCAGAGCCCGGACGATCGCGTCCCGGTCGCAGATCTTCCCGCGGGCCGTGTTCACGATGTACGTGCCTCGCTTCATCGTGCCCAGGAGGGCATCGTTGAACAGGTGCTCGGTCTCCGAATGCAGGGGGCAGTGAATCGAGACCACGTCGCAGATGCGGACCAGCGACTCCACATTGGGGTGGTACACCAGACCGAGTTCCTTCTCGACGCTGGTGGGCTGGCGGTGCTTGTCGGTGTAGTGAAGCTTCACGTCGAAGGGCTTGAGTCGCCGCAGCACGGCCAGGCCGATGCGCCCCGCGCCGACGATGCCGACTTGCATGCCCTCGAGGTCGTAGGCCCGGGCCACGCAATCGGCGATGTTCCAGCCCTTCTTGACGATCCACTCGTGCGAGGGGATGTAGTTGCGGACAAGGGCCAGGACCTGCATGACCGCGTGCTCGGCGGTGCTGATGCTGTTGCAGTAGGTGATCTCGGCAACGGTGATCCCCCGGTCCATCGCGCCCCGAAGGTCAACGTGGTCCGAGCCGATTCCGGCCGTGATCGCCAGCTTGAGCCTGCGGGCCCTGGCGATCCGCGCCGCGGTCAGGTACGCGGGCCAGAACGGCTGGGAGATCACGACCTCCGCATCTGGCAGCTCGCGGTCAAGTCTGCATCCCGGGCCGTCCTTGTCCGAGGTCACGACCAGTGTGTGGCCGTTGTCCTCAAGGAACCTCCGCAGGCCCAGTTCTCCGGAGACGGAGCCGAGAAGGACGCCCGGCTTGAAGTCGATCCTCTGCGGACTCGGCAACTGCTGGCCGTCGGCATAACGCTCCAGCGTTGGGACGCTGTCCCGGGGATAGGACTTGGGGTAGCCGGTCACGGGGTCGTCGTACAGCACGCATATCACCTTGGCCATGTCGCTTCTCCTTCTCGGCGGGCCGCGGGCCTCCTGCAAGCGCTGACGGGCCGGGGGGCGCGCCACACGCCGCGAATCAGCTACGGCCGGTGCCTGTCAATGAGGATGGCACGATGACGCGGGCGGCTCAACGGGGAAACTTGCTCTATTGGTGCCTCAACGCTTATTCCAGTGCCGGAACTGCGGCTACGACTCCGCGCGCTCGGCCACCCAGCCCCCATCCCGGCCCATGAGCCCGGCGGACGCGGCGGGTCAACGATCCACATCGGGTGCCGCGGCACTGCTCGCACCACCACGGTTCAGCGCAGCACCCTCTCAGGCCGAATCTCCGCCGCGCCGCCCAGAAACCCCGCACATGCCCCCTCCCCACCACGACCCCGCCCGCCTCCTCACCTTCCTCAAGGACCGCGACGCCCCCTGCGCCCGCTGCGGCTACAACCTCCGCAACCTCACCTCCTCCTCCTGCCCCGAGTGCGGCCTCCCCATCGCCGTCCCCTCCTGGTTCGAGACCGAGCTCCCCTCCGAGCCCCAGCGCCTCGCCGCCTTCCTCCGCGACCACGACCTCATCTGCAAGAAATGCCGGTACAACCTCCGCGGCGTCAATGGCAACGTCTGCCCCGAGTGCGGCACAACCTACGCGCTCCAGCACCCACCGATCCTCCCCCCCTCACCCCCGCCGGCCCCCGGAAAGACCAGGCTGGCCATCGCCGCGTTCATCCTGCTGGCGATCCTCACCCCCGTCGTCGTCGCCCTCATGTGCATCCTC
>JBGPJM010000060.1:0-22834 GCA_041485385.1 Phycisphaerae bacterium
GAGTCCGGGTCCGGGAGGTCGGTGTCGCCGTAGAGCGTGATCGGTGACCCTCCCGGGCCCACGCGGTAGATTCGCGTGGGTGTTCCGTTGTCCTCGTGGGCAACGAAGAGAACGCCCCCCGGAGCCCAGGCCATCGTGACCGCGTTGGTGAACCCGATCGCGTAGTCGCACAGGGTGTAGCCGGGGGCGGTGGGCTGCGCGCCCGCCGGCGCGGTGGCCGCGACGATCGCCAGGGCGGCCCACGTCGCCCGTGGCCCCGGCCCGAAGCGCCGTTGCGTTCTCATATTGCTTCTCCTTTGTGACCCGATGTGTCCGCGTCGGCGCGGGGTGCACCGGGCCGCATCCCGGAGGATACACGGGATTGCCTCGGCGGGCCGGTACAAGCCGGTCGGCGGTCTTGCCCAGATTGACACGATCCCGGATTGCGGATTGGGCGCGCAAGCACAACGCCCCCGGGAGCGGGCTCCCGGGGGCGTGTTCGGACACGGGTTGTTGAGCGGCGGGGGCGAGCGGGGTTCCGTGAGGTTGAGGGGTCTTCACCCAGGGGCCGTCCGACCGTTCTGAAATCCTCTCTGATCAGGACCCAGGATTTCGCGGCATGGGACGCGGCACACTTGGCTCGGTATCGGAACTCGTCGCTCGATCCGGTCATCACTCCGTGGTCGGGTCGACCCCGGCGATCGGGGGGACGCTGGGGCCGCAGCCGCTCATGAAGGCGTTGAAGAAGTCGTAGAAGTCCTGGGTGTTGATCAGGCCGTCGTGATTGAAGTCCGCCGCGGCGTCCGCGACCGTCCAGCCATTGAGGAAGTCGAACAGGTCCATCGAGTTCACGAGCGCGTCGCGGTTGACGTCGGCGATGTTGATCGGCAGGGCGATCTCGAGCCTGGCCGTGGAGCCGGTCCTGATGTCCACGAGCTTCCACAGGTACGTCTGGTCGTAGTAGATCACGATGAGCCAGCTGTCGCTCCGGAGACCCTTGAGCGTGAGGGCGCCGGACCGCTTCGTCAACGCCTGCTCGAGGATCGGCGTGCCGTGCACGGGCTGGGCCTCGACCTCGATCCCGGGCACCGGGCGCCCGCAGGAGTCACGGACCACGATCTCCAGCGAGCCGGTGCCGGTGATGACCGGTGCCTTCGCGTCGGTCGTCAGCTGCGGCGCCGCGGCGCTGGAGGTCTGGGCCAGGGCCGGGGAGAGCGAGAGGGTGGAGGAGGCGAGCAGGGCGGAGAGCGTCGTCAGGATGGTCTTCGTGGTCTTCATGGCAAGGCTCCTTTTTTACGGGGTGGGTGCGACAGATGCACCCAAGAAAGGCCGGCCCCGGGGCCATCGGCGCGCGGTTGCGAGAAATGTTCAGAGGTCCCGGCCGGTCGGGCCGTCAGCGGCGTGTCGTCGCGTGCGAGAACGCGCTCCCGGGCAGCGAGAGCACGGTCGCCGCGTCGCCGATGTTCGCCTCGACCGAGGCGGTGGCCGCCGCTGCACCGTCGAGATGGGCCCGCCAGATGTGCTGGGTCACCTCGGCGATCACCCTCTGAGTGCCCATCGTCACGGAGACCGAGGCCCCCGGCGTCATCTCTCCCTCGATAGTTCCTCCGTCCAGACGCGTGACCGCCAGGAACGGGCGAGTGTCGCCGAGGCTGCGCTGGTAGGCCACGAGGGCCGCCGTGCTCCGGCCGTCCAGCGATGTCTGCGACGGCCCCCGCACCATGTCGCGCACGATCCTGGCCAGATCGTCGTCCGAGCGATTGTGCAGGGAGACGTTGTCGAGCATCATTCCGTACGCCCCGTGGCAGCGCGCGCACGACTGCTGGAAGAACGAGATCGGGCCGATTTGGACGAGGGGCTCGCCGACCGCGGCGGCGGAATGGTCGGTGATCGTGGCGCTCGGGCTCGTTCCGGATGTGGGCGGCGGTGGGCCGCCGGGGTGGCGCCAGTGCGAGCACCCGGTGTCGGCGGTGATGACTGCCACGAAACACCCCACTCCCAAGCGTATTCTCCGGGACCTTTGTGTCCCGGAGGCGGAGACGCCTGGCAGCGGCACGCTCACCCTTTTTTCCCCGTGTAACGGATCCGGAAGACCTTCCCCGTCGGCACGTCGCTGCTGAAGAGCACCGAGCCGTCCGGCGCCTGCACGCAATCCACGGGCCTGGCCCGCACCGCCTCCGGCTCGTTCTGCAGCGTCTGGACGATCTTCAGGAGACCGTACGGTTTACCGTCGTCCATCAGGATCCGCGCCACGCAGTACCCCACCCGCTGCGAGCTGTTCCACGACCCGTGGGCGGCTATGAAGATGTCCCCCGAGTGATCGGGCGGAAGCGCCCCCGTTGTCGCGTTGATCTTGGGGTCGATGAAGGTGAAGCCGTTCACCGCCCAGTGCGCCGGGATGCACCACTCCGGCGGGGTCGAGCGCGCGGCCAGGTCGTGGATGTCGTCGCGTTTGCCCGGGCCGTACAGGTACTCGTAGCGGGGCAGCCGGTTCCCCACGATGAACGGGTGGCCGTAGGCCCCGTCCTGCACGTACTTGTTCAGCTCGTCCGGCGGGTTGAGGTCCGTGATCGGCTGGTTTCCCTCGGTATCGCCTACCGGAGCGCCGAACCAGTCGGACCCGTGGTCGCACCCCCAGATCTCGTCCGCCCCCCCGCCGGGGCGGAGGCGCAGCTTCTCGGTGTTGCGGAGCCCGGAGCAGAACAGCCGCTTGTTGGATCCGTCGAGGTCGAACCGCCAGATCTTCTGCCGCTCCGTCTCCGTCTGGTCCGAGATGTTGTCCCCGTCGCCGATCGAGGTGTAGAGCGAGTCGTCCGTCACCAGGAGCGACCGCCACCAGTGCGCCCCTTTGCGCGGGAGCTGACCGACCGGGATCACGTCCACCACCTCGTCGGCCACGCCGCCGCCCGTGGTGTCGCGGGCCTTGTGCACCGCGCCGGTGGTGGTGAACCACAGCCACCCGTCCTTGAAGCACATCCCGTGCGCCGAGGGCTTGTCCTTGATGAACGTGGTGATCGTCTCGTACACGCCGTCGCCGTCGGCGTCCTTCAGCCGCACGATGTCCCCCCGGTCGGGGCGCGAGACGTACAGGTTCCCCTTGTCGTCGACCTCCAGGAACCGTGTCCCCGGGAGGTTCACCACCGCCACGGTCACCTCGTACCCGGCCCGGACGGTGAAGTGCGCGATGTCCGAATCATCCTGCGGCTCTGGCTGCGGCTGCGGCTTCGGCTCCGGCTGCGCCGCCGCGACCGCGCATCCCAGCAAGGCGCCCGCCACACCGACGATCATGCTCCTCATCTGCCTGGCCCTTTCTGCATTCCCACGATCCGCCGACAACATAACCGTGCGCCGTCCCGCCCCGCCTGCGCCATTCTTTCTCAGCGACCGCCCATCCCCATCTTCAGCGCCACCCAGTCGATCACTCTCTTCAGCACCGCCGGCGACACCGTTGTCTCCTGCTGGTCGTATTCGTCCTCGAACCCCGTGCTGCTGGGCTGCAGCCAGTGGTTCACCCCCGGGTAGATCATCGAGCCCGCTTCGCCGATCTCGTGCCGATCGATCGCTTTGTTCAGCGCCGCGGCTACGGCGTCCATGTTCTCGCGCGCCGGCACGATCAGATCGTTCTCCGCCAGGATGGCCATCACATCGCACCGCACCGCCCCCAGCGCCGTCGCGCCGTCTTCCTGGAGCCAGGACCTCATGTGCGCGGTAGTCAGCTCCGCGAACCGCTGCCTGACGAGCTGGCCGAGCTGCCAGTCGTCGATCGCCCCCCCGGCCCGCTGCGCCTGCGAATACGCCAGCAGTTCACTCTTGAGCGCCTCGCTGATCGCCGCCTCGTCTGCCCCTTTCGCGATCAGGTCCAGCGCCGGTCCGAGGCTCTGCATCCGCCGCTCGACGAACGCCGGCTGTTCGCCCATCACCTCCATCTTGCGGCGCTCGCTCAGCGCCATGAGATCCGCCCCGCGCATCCCCGACGGCGTCAGCAGCGCGATCAGGCGCAGCTCGCCGGCCTCCTTGGACGCCGCCGAGGCCCTCGCGGCCACCGTGGCCCCCTCGCCCATGCCGATCAGGCCGACGCGCCTGGGGTCGACCTCCGGCTGCGCCTTGAGGAACTCCGCCGCCGCACGCGCATCGCCCGCAAGGTCGTCCATCGTCGCGTTGTAGTACGAACCGCTCGAGCCGCCGACGCCGCGGTCGTCCGTGCGCAGCACCAGGATTCCGCGGCGCGCGAGCTGATCGGCCCACACCAGGAGCGGCTTGTGCGTCCCTGCCGCGCCATCGCGGTTCTGCGGCCCGGAGTCGCTCAGCAGCACGACCGCGCCGAAAGGCGGCGTCGCGCCCGAGTCCTTTCCGGGGATCGCCAGCGTTCCCGCCAAGGTCGTGCCGCCAGAGGGGTTGGTGAAGGTCACGTCGCGCTGGGTGTAGGGGAGCGGCTCGCGGGGGTTCTGCGGCCGGTGAGCGATCGCGCTCAGGGCCTGGGCTTCGCTGGCCCGCCACATCTTGATCAGAACGATCTGCTGGCCGCCCACCATCAGCCGCCCGCTTGCCTTGTCCGAGCCGGGCTCGCGCGTCAGCTCGTACGTGTTCTCCGCGGGGGGAGGCGGGCTGACGAACTTGATCTCCCGTTCCGCGTACACCACGTCCTTGAGGCGCACGTCGATCGCCCCCGAAATCCCCGGCGCCCGCGGGATGTCCAGCGTCCCCGTCCAGGGCTGGTCGGCCGCGGCTCGCCGGAATGTGACCACGAAGGTGAGTTCCGGCGTCGACGACTCGCCGGTGGCCATCAGGCCCATCCAGTACTCAATCCGCGGCGGCGCGGCGCCTGCGCCCGGCGCGAGCACCAGCATCATCAGCACGACGCCCACCAACCGTCCGATCGCCATCCGAACGATCTCCTTTGTTCGCCCGCCGCAAACCCTATCCTTCCCGTGCACGCCCAGCCGGGTTTCAAAGATGCTCGCACGCCGCTTGCCATCCTGTCGCGGGTTCACCCTCATCGAGATCCTCGTGGTCGTTGTCGTTATCGGGATCCTCCTGGCGGTGCTGCTCCCATCGATCGCCGCGATGCGCGAGGCCGGGCGCTCGGCCGTCTGCCTCTCCAACCTCCGCCAATGCGTCATGGCCTGTCGCACCTACGCCGACGACTACCGCGGCCGGTCCCCGGCGATCGGCCAGCCCTACGCGGCCCTTCCCAACTGGGCCCTGGTCGTATTGGCCGCGTCAGGGCGCGACGGTGAGTCGGCCGCGGATCTCTATTCACGCTCTTCCGTGCTGGTCTGCCCCACCATCGATGCGTTCTACCCCGAGGACATGACGCGCACCTATGCCATGAACGCCACCGGGCACGCCGGCCTCCCCAGCGATCCCGACAACTACGACGACGCCAACCGCCCGGCGTTCATCAACCTTGACCGCATCCTTGAGCCGACCGGGGTTCCCCTCATCTTCGACTCCGCCGTTGCGCCCATCGCCGGCGACGCCCCGCCGCCCGCTCGCACCGCCAGCGTTCTGGATTTCCGCCAGCCGCAGCACGTCGCCGAGCGACTCGGCCTGTTCCATGGGGCTCGGTCCCAGGCGGCCAACGGGGGCCATTCGACGTTCAACATCGGCTTCGCCGATTCGTCGGCGCGGCCGGACAACAACGCCACCAACCTGTGGTACGGCCCGCTGCCGTAGCCGGGGTCCTCCGCGCGGGCGCGCCGCCGCGTGTGCCCCGGTCCGACTTGCTGGAGTTTCGCTGCGCCGCCACGACCCCCCGATTATCCCCCTCCAAATACGGGTGACAGGAGTCGAACCTGTAACCTCCTGATCCGTAGTCAGGTGCTCTATCCAATTGAGCTACACCCGCTCCAGTCGCGGCCTCAAGCCTAAGCCCCATCGCCACCTCCGGCAAGTGTGGGCGAGGGCACACTTGATACCCCGCCGCGGCCCGCAATACTTCTCATCCCGGTTCGCGCGCGCCTCGCGGTCGCGCGAGGCCGGGCGACCCGCCCCTCTGAAGCGTCCCCCTCCGACCCGGCGACCCCGCCACGAAGGAACCTCCCGCGATGGCCAGTTCGATTTCCTCCAAGAAGCGCATCCGTCAGAACGCCAAGCGCCGCGCCCGCAACCGGTGGCGCAGCCGGACCATGCGTGAGGCCGTCAAGGAGTTCCTCGACAAGATCGCGCACGGCTCGGCCACCGACGCGGCCACGGCCTTCCAGGCCGCTTCGAAGATCATCGACCGGACCGCGCAGCGGGGCGTCATCCACCGCAACCAGGCCGCCCGGCGCAAGAGCCGTCTGAGCGCCAAGCTCAGGGCGAAGAAGTCGGGCGCCGTGCCCGCCACCGCCTGACCACCCTGGCCACGCCCATTCGACGACACGCCCACCAGCCACCCCGGTTCAACCCGGGGTGGTTGTGCGCTGAAGCGACATCGTCCGCCAAGGCGGCCCCAGGTTCGGCCGGGGGGAGGATGCGCCGGCCCTATTCCTCGCCGTCGGTCGGGCTCACGAGCAGGGCGTGAAGAACGCGTTGACGAAGTCGAAGAAGTCCTGCGAGTTCACGACCCCGTCACCGTTGAAGTCGACCGTGCCGGCCAGATACGCGCGTACGAAGTCGTTGAAGTCGCGCGAATCGACGAACCCCGACCGGTCGAAGTCCGCCGGGCACGGCGGCGCCGTGACCGTGTAGGTCTGGTTCACGGCGAGGCCGGTCAGCGTCGTCGAGAACCCGCCCGGCCAGGTGATGCGGGCCTCGTCGATCGTTGTGGCCGCGTCCAGCCCGAAGTGCGCAGTCAGGTCGTCCTGGGACTTGTAGGCGCTGCCCGCGATGATCTCGCGCGTCCGCCACACCTGGGCGGTGCGCACGTCCACCCGCGCGCCGATCCCCCAGGTGTCGGTTGTTCGTCCCCGCACCCTGAACTTTGCCCACGACCGGCGCTGTCCCTCGTGGTTGATGTAGAGGCGCAGCGGCTGCCCCGTGCTCGAGACCGCCAGGTCCAGGTCACCGTCGTTGTCGATGTCGGCGATCGCGACGCAGAACGACGGCGCCTCGTCGGCCACGCCCATCGCCTCGGCCACGTCGGGGCACACGCCCCCGCCCACGTTGCAGTACAGCCGATTGGGCCCGTTCATGTTGCACACGTACAAGTCCAGGTCCCCGTCGTTGTCGTAGTCGAAGAAGACCGCGCCCCATCCGACGAGGTACGACTCCACCCCCGCCGCCGCCGTCCCGTCGGTGAATGTCCCGTCCCCCTGGTTGAGGAGCAGCCGGTTGTGCGGGTCGGGTGTGTTGGTGATGTAGAGGTCCTGGTAGCCGTTGCCGTCGAAATCGCCGGGCGCGACGCACATCGCGTTCATGCAGACGTCGGTGCGCGACGAAGCCGAGATGTCCGTGAAATGCCCGCCGTCGCTCCGCCACATCCGGTTCTTCCAGAGGCAAGTCGTCCCCTTGTCGTTGGACAGGTACAGGTCGGCGTCCCCGTCGCGGTCGATGTCGAAGAACGTTGCCTGGAAGCTCCAGTCGTCGCCGGCCTCGACCCCCATCTGCGCCGCGACGTTGTGGAACGTCCCGTTCCCCAGGTTCCGGAAGAGCCGGTTGCGCTCGGTGGTGGCCTGCGAGCCGCCGACACGGGTCGTGCCCGTCCGGTTCGTCACGTACAGGTCGATCCACCCGTCGTGGTCAAAGTCTCCCCAGCCGTCCCCCGAGCCCGCCCCCGTGTCCGCGACGCCCGCGGACGCCGCGACGTTCGTGAAATGGAATCCGCCGTCGTTCCGGAGCAGCATGTGCGCCTGCGTCCAGACGGTGATGTGAAGGTCGAGGTCGCCGTCGCGGTCGTAGTCCGCGGCGGAGACGCCCGACACGTACCGGTTCGGCGGGATCCCCGAGTTGGCCGAGCGGTCGATGAAATGCCCGGTCCCGTCGTTCTCGTACACCCCCACGACGCCGCTGAATCGTCCGAGGCAGACCAGGTCGGCATCGCCATCGCCGTCGAGATCGGCGAACGCCACGCCGTACCCGAATCCGTCCTGCCCGATGTTCTGCACGGGGTAGTTGACGCCCCGGCTGGCCGCCTCCTGGGTGAACGGCAAGCCGGGCGGGCCGGCCGGCGCGCCGGCGCTCAACCAGAGCGTGGCGCCCGCGAGCGCGCAGAGCCGGGTCGAACGGTCGAGGAATGAGGGCATGGTCTATTCCCTGCGGCAAGGCGAGTGCTGCCGGCGGGCGCCGAGGTGCGGAGCGCGATCACGGGCTCAGAACCGGGGACTCGATCGGGCCGGCTCAGGATACCCCTGGGCTTGGGCGTCGCAGGCGAGGGACCCTCCGCGTGATGCCTGCGCCCTTCTCTTCCATGTTAACAGACCCGTCACTCCGGTGCCAAGGCCGTTCTTCGCCGCCGCGTCTGTCTCCGGGCTGTGCCTGACTCGCCTTGGCGGCCTGTCTGCTAGCGCTGGGGGAGCGTCTCCGGCTCCAGCGACCAGACGCCGTATCCGAACGGCGGCAGCACGAACGGGTATCGGTTGCGCTGCTCGGTCGTGAGGCGACCCACGTCGGCAGCGGCGAGGAGGTCGCGCACCATCACCGTTCTGGTCTCGTTCCCCAGCCCCTGGAGGTTGACGGTCGCGCTTACCCGGTCGCCGGAGAGGTTCACCAACACCACCACCGTCTGCTCCTCGTGCCGGCGTGCGAACGCCCACACCGCGGCGTGCACCGGGGGGAGCTGCACGAACGACCCGCGTCGAAGCGCCGGCGTTGCCCTCCGCAGCGCGACGAGCCGTCGGTATTCCTCCAGCAGCGATCCCGTGACACCCTGTTGTTCCTCCACGCTCCGACCGTCGTGGTCGCTCGAGAACGCGTGCTCGACGGCCGCCTTGGCGGGCGCCCAGTAGTTGGACATCGGCGGACCGGCGGCGGCCTTCCACTTGAACGGCTCGCGCACAGGGATGTCGCTCGCGTCGCTGCCGTACTTCTGACGCACGCCGCGCATGCCGATCTCGTCCCCCATGTAGATGATCGGCGGGAACGGCTGCGCGAGCAGGATCACCGCGCCGAGCTTGCAGCGCGCCAGGTTCGACGTCGCGTCGAGCCTCCGCCCCGGCGTGTCAACGCCCTCCTCGACGACGCTGGCCAGGCGGTCGACGTCGTGGTCCCCGAGGATCGCCAGGTACGTGCCGGGGCACCTGGTGCCGGCGGGGAGGTCGGCGGCCCGGTCGGGCGGCGGCACGATGAGGGAGCGTGCCGTCGCCTCCATGGCCTTCCGCAGCGGCAGGGCCTTGCCTGTGCGGAGGCCCTCGCGCACCGCCATCTCCAGCGGCTTGGTGAAGGCCGCGTCGAAGCCGGTGCGCCCCGAGGCATCCTGCCACACCACCTCCGCGCCGGTGGTTTCCCACTGCGCCTGCTCGGCGAAGGTAATCACCCTCGGGTTCACACGGCGCAGGGCTTCCTTCCAGGGGATCCAGAAGTCCGCGAGGGTGTACCCCCAGCCGTTCTTCGAGGGCGGGGAGTCTTTGTACCGCGTCCACACGTGGTCGAGCCGGTAGCCGTCCACGCCGTCGGTGAAGTCGCCGTCGCCGTCGGGGTCCAGCCACTTCTTCGCCCACTCGGTCACGAGCCGGCGGGGCTCCGGGTGGTTCAGGTCCCAATGGATGAAGCCGACGCTCGTACCATCCCAGGTCTTGAACGTGTAGCCCGTGTATTTCGAGTTGGCATCGTCGGTGAACGCCAGCCAGGGGTCGTACCGGCTCTGGGGGTTCAGGTGCGCGTCTCTGAAGTACTCCGAGTCGGTGCTGATTCCGTAGGCGACGAAGTCGATGAAGACCTTAATGCCGCGGGCGTGCGCGGCCCTGACGAAGCCGGTCCACTCCTGCTCGGTGCCGAGCCGCGGATTCAGGCGGTCCGCCGGCATGTGCTGATAGCCGTGATAGGCCGGTGAGGGGAAGATGGGGGTCATCCAGACCGCGGTGATGCCGAGCTGCTGGAGGTAATCCAGCGAGTCGGTCATGCCGCGGAAGTCGCCGAACCGCAGGGGCCCGCCCTCGGGCGCGACGTCGTTGTCGGAGTCGCGCCAGGCGATGGGCATGAACTGGTAGACGACGTCGTCGATGAGGGGCGAGTCGAGCGGGACGACCTGCTGCGCCACGGCGCGCGGCAGGAAGAGGCCCAGCACCGAGACACGCAGGGCGCGGAGGAGCGAGAGGAGCGTGCGCGCGAGAAGGGAGCGCCGGGCGGAGGCAGAGGAGCGGACGGTCGGGGTGCGGCGGGTCATTGGTTGGCGGGGGGATTGTTGGTGTACGAACCGCGGCGGAATGCACGGGGCACGAACGGGGAGAGAGGAAAGCATCAGTGTGCCGGTCGGAGCTTCTCGTACCGAAGAAGTTCTGGCAACGAGGGTTGCGCCTCCATCAGCCGCAGGATCGCGGCGGCGTTCGACTGTTCTCGCGGTGTGCCCGTGACGGTCTGGGCCTGCAGCGAGCTTCGTACCGTGCCCTGGTCGGCCGTGAGCAGTGCGAGGACGACCTTGCGCGGCAGCCTCGGCTGATCGAGCCGCCCGAGCGCATCCTCGAGGGTGATCGAAGGGGGAGCGGGCTGGTCGGACGCCGTGGCCGCCTGCGCAGCGCCGAGCGTCGTCGCGGCGAGCTGGCGCACCTGCGCGGATGGGTGCAGGAGCAGCCGGGCCCAGAACCCCTGGTCGCCGTGGGCCTTCGTCAGGCCGAGCGTCCGGGCGATGTCGCGCGCGACCGGATCCGACCACGCGGCGGGCGCGCTGCCGGCCCCCCCGGTGAGGCGGTGCAGAGCCGACAGGTCATCCAACGCCTCGGAGAAGATCGTCCCGACGGGGCGTGCGCCGCGGGTGGACTCGAGCGTCGTATCCCGCAGGAAGACCTTCCCTCCGCTCGGGCCGGTCGAGTACTGGGGCTGGTCGGTCGAGAGGCTGCACCGGTCCAGAACCCCGTCGGCGTACCTGAAGATCTCCTGGTTGTCGATGAACCGGGTGTCTCGGATGTAGACCCGGTTGTCGCCTCGAAGGTCGAGCGCATTGCCGCGGAGCGAGCCGCTGGCACGCCCGCTCTTCCCTTCGAACTCGCAGGACTAGATCAGGAGGACCGATCCGGCCGCGAAGATCGCGTTGGAGCCGCCCGCCCCGGAGTTGTAGTTCTGGACGCGGCAGGCGCGGAGAGAGAGCGTGCAGCTCTCGCGGAAATCGGCGAAGTCGTTGTTGCCGCAATCGATCGTCACGCCCTCGATGCGTGCCCCCGTCGCGGACTGAATACGCAGCGAGAGCGTGGTCGAGTCGGCTCCGCACCCGAGCAACCAGACGTCATCGAGCTGGCCCATGCCGCCCGCCGAGGGGCCATATCGAAGATCGCCGAGGTCGTGGCGTCCGGGGAGAAGGACGATGGTCGTTCCGGGCCCGGCGGTCCGCACGATGTTCGCAAGGCTCTCCGGTCCCGGGCCCGGCAGCGCATACTGGACGGCGCCGTTGAGTTTGGGCTGGCAAGCCTGAAGGTACCACGAGTAGTCGAAGGCGGCGGCCCGGTGGACGTCCAGGGAGTGTTGATCGGCGCGGACGACCAGCCACGCGCTGCCGGAGAGCACAAGCAGAACGAGAAACACACCGGCGCCGGCATCACGGATGAGCCGTCCGATTGGCGGGCGCGTCCGGATCTCGGCGTCCTTGGGGGATGTGCCGCACTCCGGACAGGGCGCCTCGGTTCCGGGCCGGGCGTACGCGCAGCACAGGCAGAGGCCGCGACGCCGGCGCCTCCGCCGCCGAAGCCAGGACAGGACAAGCCAGAGCGTGGGCACGACCGATGTGACGATGAGCAGCCACAGTGGCACGACGACGGTAATCGATGTGCCGGGCGGCGGGCGCACCACGGTCGGCCATAGATGGGTCGGCACGCCGCCGCCGGCGGAGCCGGTCGAGATGCCGAATCGATCCCGGTCGAGGGGCCTGACGGTCCCGAGCGGCTCGGAGTGGAGCTGGAGGCCCCCATCGATCAGCGAGATGGATTTCCGGAACCCGCCGCGGCTTTCCGAATAGATCACGCCAAGCCGGCTCAGCGGCCAGGCGAGGACTGCCAGAGCCGCAAGGATGAGGGCCGATGTTGCGAGTACGCGCAGGATCGCCGAGCCCCTGGTGGGATCCACGGCCGGATTGACGCGGGGCCACGGATCAGTTGTTCGCCGGGCGGGTCTTCGCGTCGGCGCCGGGGAGGATTGGGGGAAGTTCGCCGAGGGTGAACGCGTCCGGATCGGGGAGGAGGTTGCCCTGGCGGCTCATGCGCTGGCGGAGCTGCGAGTAGACGACGCGCGAAAGGGCCCGGCCGCGGCTGTCGACGGTAATGCTCATGGCGTCGAACTGGAGGACGAAATGGTCGTCGCCATCGGGGGTCGGGGCCCGGCTGACGGACGGGAGTTGGCCACGGATGAAGACGTCGCCGGCGGCGGGGGGGAGGAGGCACACGTAGAACTCCGGTCTCAGATCACCGGGCTCTGAGGGCGTGGAGATCCAGCCGTGCTTCTGCCCGAACTGGGGCTTGATCGCGAGAACGACCTCCGGGAAGGGCTCCTGCACGTCGGGCTGGGCGCGACCGCTCCAGAGGACCTCGCTGTTCACCCCGGCCATGATGAGCAGTCCCGGCTTGGCGAGCCACAGCGGAAGGGTGACATAGCCGTTGTGCCAGGCCTCGTAGAGGACGCGGCCGCCGAGGTCATAGATGCGGATGCAGGTCGGGGCCCAGGGATGGTGCCGGTGGACCGCGATGATCTCCGCGCCCGGGGACTGCGGGAAGACGTCGCAGACGACGGCGGCGGTCGTGTCGAAGTGCATCGCGGCGGTGAAGCCGGAGAGCGGCGGCATCTGGAGCTCAGGGGGCGTGCAGCCAACGACCCAGAGGGGCGACGCCGGGTGAGCAAGGTCGTAGGCGGCCAGGACGGCGCCGGACGTCGCCGGGGGGCCGGCCAGTTCGGCGAGACCGCCGCCGAGGACAATGACGCGCCCGCCGCCGAGCGCGGCGGGGCGGTCCACGACGTCGGCGAGGACGACCGGTCCGCTCGTGTTCCAGGATCGGAGGATGCGGCCGCTGAACGAGAGCAGGCGGACCCAGGTGCCGTGCTGCTGATCGATGCGCAGCTCGCACGGGCGCGAGTTGATCCACCAGACGGTGGTGAATGTGGCGGCGATGGCGGTGGCGATGAGCAGCGTGCAGATGGACGCGGTGAAGATCGCCGGGTGGCGGGCGACTCGACGGAGCAGCCCGGTCCACATGGTTGGCGGCGAGGCGGAAACGGGCTCGCCGGCGAGCCAGCGCCGGAGATCGGCCGCGAGGTCGGCGGCGGAGCCGTAGCGGCGCTGCGGCTCGGGATCGCAGGCCTTGGAGAGGATCGCCGCAAGGGGTGCGGGGACGGAGGGGTCGAGGTCTCGCGGGGCGCGCGGCGGGTCGTGGCTCACGCGCCGGATCGCCTCGTGCAGGGAGGTCTGGGTATCGTGGGGCGTCCGGCCTGTCGTGAGGAAATAGCCGACGGCGCCAAGGGCGTAGACGTCGGTGCGCGTGGAGATGAGCGAGCGCTGGCCGCGGGCCTGCTCGGGGGCCATGAAGGCGACCGTGCCGATGGGCTGGCCCTCGGTGGTGAGCGTGTCGGCGGAGCTCTCCTCGAGGAGCGCGGCCAGTCCGAGGTCGAGGATGACGGGCTGGCCGGTTGGGGTGATGACGATGTTGGAGGGCTTGAGGTCGCGGTGCATGACGCCGTGCTCGTGGAGGGACTGGACCGCTTCGGCGATGTCGGCCATCAGCGCGGCGCAATCGCGGAGGGAGAGAGACCGCTGGCGCGCGTAACGGTCCGGCGGCGTGCCCTCGATGAACTCCGTCACCAGGAACAGATGGCCCGCGGCGTGCCCGTAGTCGAGCAGGCGCGGGGTGGCGGGGAGGCGGAGCGATTCGAGGATCTGGAGCTCGCGCCAAGCCCGCTGCGAGGATGCGGAGTCGGGCTGACCGAGCCGGACGCGCAGGAGCTTGATAGCGAGGGGGTGATCGGACGCCCCGCCGTCGCGGATCGCACGGAAGACCGTGCCGCCGCCGCCGTCGGCGAGTCGCTCGACGAGCGTGTACCCCGGGATCCGGAGGCCGGGCGGGAGGTCACCTTCCGAGTCCGTGTGGCCGGCGAGGCCCATGCCGCACCCGGGCGCGCCTGTCGCGTCGTTGTGTGGTTCGCGCCCGGATCCGGCCGGAGAGGCGGAGAGTTGTTCTGCGGTGAAGTGCTCGTCGGCCGAGAGGGCGACGAGGAGCCGTGCGGCGGCGGAGGGATCGAGGCGGGGCGCGGCTGTGTGATCGTCGGGCACTCACGAACTCCGGCCCCGCGTGGCGAACCGCCCCGGTTGATTCATAACGGATGCTCGCGCCCATAGCAAGCGCGAAAGACCTCCTGTTGGCATGCCGCCTCGGGGCTGAGCGGCGGACGGGGGCGCTCAACTCGGAAGAAGAAAAAGCACGGCGATCATGGCCGTGGCGCGAATGTCACTGCTCGGCGGCCGTACAGGAGTGGCTGTACGACCTCACGAGCGGATGTGCCCGCCCCATGCGTGCACCTCCCCGCGAGGGCCAAGAGCCGAGACACACCCCGTGCAAGGGGGTTGGCGCGGGAGCTTCCGGGAAATTAGAGCGACTTCCCGAGTCTCGCTTGTGTATACGCATGCGGGGCGACAAGATAGGGTGGCGCGTTGGAAAGAAACATCGGCGAAGTCAACGGAGCGGAATGCACGAGCACGCGGCCATATCCCGGACACGCGAGCGAACCCTGACGGACCATGAACGTGATGGCGCGGCGTTCGACACCACGCGCTGGTCGCTCGTGGATCAGGTTCGCTGCGGCGACAAGGGCGCCAGGTGCGCTGCGATGGAGGCCCTGATCCGGAACTACTGGCCGGCGGTGTATGCCTACCTGCGGCGGCAGGCGATGAGACCGGAAGAGGCGGGCGAGACTACGCAGGCGTTCTTCGTCAACGTGGTCCTGACCCGCGAGCTATTCGAGTCGGCGGAACAGGGGCGGGGAAGGCTGCGGACGCTCATGTGCACCGCGCTGCAGCGGTACCTGGTGGACCAGCGGCGTCGCGAATCCGTGCGACAACGCGGCGCCGGGTGGGCGCTGGTTGAGAGCATGACCGGCGACGAGGAGGGGCGGCGGCGCGAGGAAGAGCTGCTGCGGGGGGGAGCGCCCGGCCCGGCGGAAGCGGCGTTCGAGAGGCGTTGGGCGCTGGCGCAGGTGGAGGAGGCACTGAGGAGGTGCCGCGAGCATTTCGAGGGGATGGGGAAGGAGCGTCACTGGCGGGCGTTCGAGGCCCGCGTGCTGCGCCCGGTCGCTTCGATGACGGCGCCGCCGCCGCTGGCGGAACTGGCGGGCGAGCTGAGATTCGGCACGGCGGCGGAAGTGGCGGCGGCGGTGCAGGTGGTGAAGAAGCGGCTGTTGATGCTGCTGCACGGGGTGGTGGCGGAGACGGTGGAGGCGGGCGAGGATGTGGAGACGGAGGTGAGGGGGATCGCCCGGGCGCTCGGCCAGGGGTAGGCGGGGCGCGCGGAGCCGTGTAACGCTGTGGGGACGCGGAGGGGCGGGGAGAAAGGGTCGATAGCGCTCCCGAAGGAGCGCGCGATGGAATTCGACAATCCGTGGGCACTGGCGTCGAGTCTGCTGATCGGGTCGCTGGGGATGGGGCTGTTTATCTACGGGAAGAAGAACGAGAGCTTCAAGCCCATCGCGGCGGGCGTCGTCTTGATGGTCTTCCCGTATTTCGTGCACTCGGTCCTGCTGATGTGGGCGCTGACGGTGGTGTGCGTCGGGGGTCTCTGGGCGGCGGCGCGCGGCTCTCGGGCTTGAGGATGGCGGAACGCCCCGGTGGGGGGCTCGACGTCCGAGTGACGGTCGCAGCGAGCGGGCAGACGTGGCGGTCCCGGTCACCGGGCGCCGGGGCTCCGCGACACAAGGACGAACTCGTCGTCCTTCACCAGACCGACTCCCGGCGCGTACCACTTGTGTCCGACGTCCTTGTCCAGGGGCGTCGTCTCCTTCACGTGGAGACAGTGCTCGAAGGCGCCCGCGGGGGTTTCGACCCGGTCGTCCAGTCCGGCGATCTCGGCACGGTCCATGGCCACGCCGGGGGCGAGCTCCTGGTGGTACCGATCGCCGATGACGGGCTTGCCTGGCAATGCCAGCCCGAACCGCGCACCGGAGACGCCGGAGAGCCAGGAACCCGGGTGCGAGGTGACCTTGCCGCCCTTGTAGATGTCCACGGCCTCGCCGAAGTAGTAGGCGTCGCCCGTGACGGGGTCGATGGCGAAGAAGTTGCGCGAGATCTCGCTGGGCTTGCCCGAGGTCTCCTCGCGCTCCTCGATGACTCGTGTGGTCACACCGTCCACAACACGGGTTTCATCCAGCACCCTGATCGTCAGCGTCGCGCCCTCATCGTCCCGGTACGACATCACGGCACCGGGATGAAGAGAGAAGAAACAGCCGGTGCCGGTAGGTCCGAGCTTGGTCTTGTCGACCGCGAACGTCTCGCGGAAGCCGTCGCGTCCCGCGCCCGTTTGGGCGCCGGATGCGACGGCCAGCGCGGCACCGTCCGGCTTCGAGCTCTGGCACGCGGCAAGGCAGGACAGGGCGGCGATGGGAAGGCGAGCGACGAGGCGGCGCATCTCCATAGGGTTCTCCTCAGCACAAGACGCCCTCCCCGCGGCAATCAACGGCCGCTCAGCGTTCGCGAGCACCGGCAGGAGTATTGGGGAGGCGCGGGCGGTCGAACATGACAACGACATGAACCGGCGAGACGGGAGCCCCGGCATGTGACCGGCTCGTTCCGCCGGTCTGATCGATTCAGGCGGCGGCGGCTACGATCTCTGTGGGGAATGTCGCCAGCATGATCCGGAGCCTCAGCATGCACACGCTCAGCCTGCTCACCGTCCTTGGTATTGTTGCCGCGGGGCAGCCGGCCGCGACACCTCCCAAGCCGACCACGCCGCCCGCAGCCGCCAGTGCGGCCCAGCCCGCCGGCGGACCGTTCCGCGTGATCAAGAGCTTCGACGTGGGAGGAGACGGCGGATGGGACGACCTGAAGGTGGATCCCGAGGCGCGCCGGCTGTACGTCCCTCGTTCAACGCGCGTGATGGTGCTGGACGCGGACACCGGGGCCAAGGTCGGCGAGATTGCCGACACTCCGGGGGTGCACGCGGTGGCGCTGGCGCCGGAGCTGGGGAAGGGGTTCACCAGCAACGGCAAGGACGACAGCGTCACGGTCTTCGACACTAAGACGCTCAAGACGATCCAGACCGTCAAGGCGGGGAAGAACCCCGACGCGATCATCTACGAGCCGGCGACCAAGCGCGTGTTCGTGTTCAACGGGCGGAGCAACGACGCCACGGTGATCGGCGCGGAGGATCTCGCCGTTGCCGGCACGGTCGCGCTCGGGGGGAAGCCGGAGTTCGCGGCCGTCGATGGCCACGGCACGGTCTTCGTGAATGTCGAGGACACCAGCGAGCTGCTCCGCATCGACGCCAAGACGCTCCAAGTCGAGCAGCGTATCCCGCTGGCCCCGGGCAAGGAGCCGACCGGCCTGGCGATCGACGGCGCGCACCATCTGCTATTCGCGGCGTGCAACAACGAGATGATGGTCGTGGTGGACGCGGAATCCGGGAAGGTGCTGGCGACACCCGCGATCGGGAAGGGCGTGGACGGAGCGGCCTTCGACGCGGCAGGGGGCTTTGCGCTCAGCTCCAACGGCGAGGGGACCCTGACCGTGGTGGCGACGGGTGGGGACAAGCCGTTCACGGTGGTGCAGACGTTGAAGACGGCTCCCCGCGCCCGGACGATGACGCTCGATCCCAAGACCCGGCACGGATTCCTGCCGACCGCCGAGTTCGAGGCGGCCGCACCGGACAAGGACGGGAAACCGCAGCGTCCGGCGATGAAGCCGGGGACGTTCCGGATCATCGTCGTCGGCACGTGAGGCGTCGCCGGAATCACGCGGGCGACGGGGCGCGCAACACCAACGGCTCTCCGGCACGGCCCGGCGAGCCGGGGTGCGTGCGGCGTGCGCGGGATCGCTCCGCGCGGGCGGGAGTGGGATCTATGGGCAGCCGATGAAGAAGTCGTTCAGGAAGTCGAAGAAGTCCTGCGAGTTGGTCACGCCGTTGCCGTTGTAATCGGCGGTGCCGAGGAAGAAGTCGTTGAGGAAGTCGAAAAAGTCCTGGCTGTTGAGCGCACCGTTGTGGTTCCAGTCGGCGCGGCACGGGGGCGGGGCGATGCCGTCGGCATCCGGGGCACCGAAGGCCGCGGCCTCTGCGGCGGTGATGGCGCGATCGACGAAGTAGACGCTGTTGTAGTAGGCCTCGGTGGTGTACAGCCCCTCGGGCTCGGAGAAGAGCGTAAAGGTGTCGAAGGGGTCGGGGTCGGTGTTGGTGTAGAGCGCGAAGCGGCCGTCGATCTCACCGTCGGCGGGGGCGTTCAGCACCTCGACGCCGTTGACATAGATCCAGTGGCGCGGCGCGGCGGCCGCGGCGAGGTCGTAGACGATGGCGACGCGGTTCCATGCGTCGCGGGTGAAGGCGCTCGGGCCGGAATAGCCGAGCTGGCCGATGCCGATGGAGTTGTCGGAAAAGGCGATGTAGCAGTCCCCGTCGTTGAGGTTGGCCTCGTTGGTGTTCTGGAACGGGAGCCAGCCGGTGACGTCGGCGGCCGCCGAGGTGACGAAGATGTCGAAAATAAGTGTGTAGGTGTTGCCGTAGACGCCGCCATGGCTGGGCGTGCGGTGGTCGACGAGAAGGGCCTGGTCGCCGAAGTAGGGCGGGATCTTCATGACGCCGGCGACCACGCCGTTGATGTCGGGGATGCCGAAGGAGGTGGTGGTGCCGAACTGGGTGTCGGTCTGGGTGGACCCGGGGCAGCAACCGCCGGGGCGATCCCAGAAGGTCATGATGCCGGGTCCGTAAGACGAGGCCAGGGGCGTGGCGGGGTTGTTGAAATCCCATTGCGTGCCTTGGCCCAGCGCCGGCACGGCGAGGGCGAAGGCGGCGAGGGCCGCCGAGATGGAAAGAACGCGAGCACTCATCGGAATACCTCCTCGGTTGGGGACGGTGGATTGGGGACGTGCGCTATCGCGAAGGAGTGAACGCTCGCCCGGTGCGATCGCGGGCGGCGTGAGACAGAACCGGATGTGGGAGGAGAACTGCCTGGGTTCTCGGGAAACTTCGCGTTCAGGGTCCGCGGTCGTAGTAGTACTGGTCGAAGTTGACGCCGTTGATACGGACGTGGCGGAGGTGCACCGCTGTGTCGTACACCCACTCGTTGCCGATGTAGTTGTGCGAAGCCAGGATCGTCTCGATGTAGGGCGGCCCCGCCTTGACCCAGGACGCGTGCCCGTCGCAGAAACCGAAGTTCGTGCCGGTTTTGCCGTGGTTGGCCTCGTCGTCGGGGTAGTTCTCGAGGCCGCTGTCGTCCTGATCCAGTGTGAGGAGGGTCGCGGCAGGGAAATCGAGGTTCTTCAAGGTCTTGAGGACGTCGTGCCAAGGGGATTGCACGTTGTAGTCGTAACCGGGGTCGCCCTCGCGGAGCCCGCGTTGGGCGTTGGGGTGGCCCCGCCACATGCCATAGATGCGCGCCCCATCGGGGTAGATCTTGGGGCCGTCCATCCAGGCCCAGATCTCGTAGCCGGTGCCGTATTGGCTGTTCGCGTCGTTGGGGTCGTCGGTGGCGTTGACGGTGAGGTCGCGGAGCATCGGTCGCCCGTAGTCGCGCTGCGCGTCGACGTCCGGCAGCCACATGTCCGGGCGCACGGTGTAGCGGGTGCTCGGGCAGATTGGCGCCTGCGAGGCGTCGTAGTAGTCGGGGAAGAGATAGCCGATGCTGTCGTCGGTCGTGTCGTGCGTCGGTATGAACGCCTGGACCTTGGTGTCCTGGGCCAGCGTGTACCCCGACTTGACGATCTGGGCCTGGTTCGAGGCGCACTTGACACGCCGCGCGGCCTCGCGCGCCTGCGAGAGCGCAGGCAGGAGCAGCCCGACCAGCAGGGCAATCACGGCGATCACCACGAGCAGTTCGATGAGCGTGAATGCGGCGACTTGGCGGATTCGGGAGCGGCGTGTGTGTCGCATGCCGGGTCTCCTCGTGCCTGTGAGCCGGAGGCTTTCAGCCCCGTTGAACCAGTGAGCATACCGCCGAATACGCTGCTACAGCGCGAAGATTTCGACTGGGATCTCGCGGGCATTCCTTGGGATATACCTGGGATATACGTCCGGAGCGGGTCGATCGTGCAGAGCCTGATTGGCAGCATAGCAAGGCTTTTGCATCGCACAAGAGGAAAATCACGGTTCTCAAGAGAATCCCGATGACACCGTGCCTTTTACCGGTATTCTCTGGGATATGTCGATCTACGAAGTCGCCAGGGTGGCCGGGGTGTCCAAGTCGACGGTCTCGCGGGTGATCAACCGGGGGGCGGGCGTCGCCAGCACCACGCAAACCGCCGTCGAGGACGCGATGCGCCGGTTGGGGTACTGGCCCAGTGACCGGCGGCCGGGGCCTAAGCCGCGACGGGTGGCCCAGATGGTCCGGCGGGGCGTTGAGCCGCCGCGCGAGCTCCGGAGCGGGTGCATCGCGCTGGTGAACGCGGGTCGGAGCGCGGAGCTTCTCGGGCACCCCTATTACGCGCGCCTGCAGCGGGTGCTGCGGACGATGCTCGCGGGGAAGGGGCTGAACCTGGTGCTGGATGACATGTCGCCGGAGCGGGCGCCGCTGTGCGTGAGCGAGGGGCGGGTCGACGGTGTGATCCTGACCGGGCAGTCGCCCGATGAGCGGTTCCTAGGCAGGCTGGGGGGCGTGCCGACGGTGTGGATGGGCGGGGGACCGGGCGGACGCCTGCTCGTCGATCACGTGCTGGCGGACAACTTCGCGATCGGGACGATGGCCGCGGAGTACCTCCTGGCGGCGGGGTGCCGGCGGCTGGCGTTCATGAACCCGGACCCGGCGGCGAACTCGTCGGCGTCGCGGGAATGGGCGTTCTGTGCGCGAGTCGGCTCGGCGCCGGTCGAGAGGTTTGTCTACCACGCCGAGCAGCCGCAGGCCGAGGACTGGATCTCGCAGGCGCTTAAGCGCCGGCTCGGGGAGCTGATCGATCGCATGCTGGCGAGCCCGGCGCTACCGGACGGGCTGTTCCTGCCGTACGACCAGCATGCGCCGATCGTGCAGCTCCTGCTGGCGCAGCGGGGCGTGCGCAGCGGACCGCCGGGGAAGGAGAGCGGGATCGTGCTGATCTCGGTGGGGAACGAGGAACCGTTCCTGGGGAGCATGGCGCGCCGGAGCGCGACGATCGACCCGAATCCGCAGGAAATGGCGGCCTGGGCGATGGACCAGCTGCTGGCGCGGATCGACCAGCCGTCGAAGGATCCGGTGCGGGTGATGGTCCAGCCGTACCTGGTCGCGCCGACCGCGGCGGAGCAGCGGTGAGGGTCAGGAGCGGACGGGGGCTCAAGCGATTGCAGCGGCCGACCGACGCTCGATCGTCAGGGCTTGTCGTCGTCGTCTTTGTCCGCGGCATCCGGGGCCAGTTTGAGGTGGAGCGCGGCGAGGCCCTTGCCGTGGGGGCCGGCTAGGTGGGTGGGGTAGGGGGCATCGCCCTTCACCGAGTGCCAGATGATGCGGTTGAGGGTGTCTTCGTCGGCCTCGTCGAAGCCCTCGAAGGGGAGCTCGGCGCTGACGAGAGCCCAATGCCGGGCCTGGCCGTCGAGGAGATCGGCGCGGGGGTTGAGGTCGGCCAGCGGTGTGGAGTTGGGGAGGCAATCGAACGGGCGCGGGTCGGGCTTGTCGATGAAGCAGGCGGACATGAGCGACGCCTGGGCGTAAAGCTGGTTGGCGGGCGTGGCGCCGAGGATGCGCTCGATCGTGTTCACGACCGACGTCTGGTTGTAGAAGTCGCTGACGATGGCGCCACGTTTGGCGTACGGGCTCGCGACAAGGCAGACGGAGCGGTGGCCGTCGACGTGGTCGAAGCCGTCCTGCGGGTCGTCCTCGATGACGAAGATGGCCGTGTCGGGCCAGAATCTGCTGTGCGAGATCCCTTCGACGATGCGCCCCAGCGCGAGGTCGTTGTCGGCGACATACGAGGCGGGCGTAGGCTGGCCGGCGGAGGTGCCGGAGGTGTGGTCGTCGGGGAGGTAGACGAGCACGAAGTTCGGGAACTCGCCCCTGGTCTCAAAGTCGGCGAGCTCGTTGAGAAAGGCGCCGGCGCGGACGACGTCGGGGATTCCCAGGTTCCAGCCCGGGTAGGTCGGGCAGGTGTACCGGTGGATGTTCTCGATGCCGATGTTCTGGGGGAAGGCGAACTTGCCCGCCTTGTCCTTGAAATCGGTGTAGATGGCGGTGTAGTCGCCGGCGGGCTTGACTTCGGCGTAGTCCATCTCGCCGTAGTTGCGGAAGGTGGCCCCGGCCGCGAGGACGTGGTCCCAGATGAAGCCCGAGCCGGAGTAGGCCAGCGGGTCGTCACCGAAGGTGTAGCTGCGGGTGAAGCCGCCGAAGGCCTTCTCGATGTAGCCGGTGACGTTCCCCTCGGTGGCCCAGGAGTGGCCGTCGACGGAGAGGACGCCGTTGCAGTAATAGTTGTCGAGGAGGACGAACTGCTCGGCGAGGGCGTGGTGGTTGGGGGTGACTTTGCGTCCGAACACGCAGAGTGAAGGATCGGAGTTGCCCTTGCCGATGTCGCCCAGCACCTGGTCGTAGGTCCGGTTCTCCTTGATGATCAGGAACACGTGCTTGATCTTCGAGGGCTCGCCAAGCCTTTGGGGTACGGCCACTGGTGCGGAATCGTGCCTGGGCAGAGGGGTCGACGCGAGCAGGTGGTCCC
>JBGPJM010000061.1:0-22649 GCA_041485385.1 Phycisphaerae bacterium
GCGCTGTTGCCCAGCAGGCCGTAGCCGCGCTGCCCGGCGATGTCGTAGGACGTGAGCGCGGCCACGATCGGGCGGTCGGCATCGATGCGCACGCCGAACCGGCCGTCGCGAATCAGGGCGGTGTCGGTCGTGAAGTTGATGCCGCCGCGGCGGAGCGCGTCCACCGTCCGTGTGAACGCGACCGTCTGGCCGTCCTCGTAGAACAGCGTGATGGTCAGGCTCGCGGACGCCTCCCCCGGGTTGTAGAAGACCAGGAAGTCGCGGAACGTCGCCGGGTCACGGTGGACCTCGGAGAACGTCCAGGTCTGGGACGCGCGGCTGGTGAAGTTCTCCCCCGTCGTGGCCCCGAAGTCGTAGTGGCTGAGGGTGGCCCCGAGCTGGCCGCTGGAGCGGATCTCCAGCGCGTACGGCTCGTCCGGGCGAACCAGTCGCGCGCCGGGGTTATTTCGGGTGTTGATGGTGATGCCGCCGCGAGAGTTGGGGGCGATCGTCCCCGCCGCGATTACCTGGTCGCGCTGCCCGACCTCGTAGCGGGCGATGACGGTGTAGTCCACAGGGAAGCCGTTGGGGTTCACCATCGGCACGAACTCGTCGATGGTGGCCGAGCTGTACCCCTCGGGGTAGTACAGCACGTGCGACTCCGTCGGCACCGCCGCCCGCAGCGTGTAGGACCCGGTGCTCCCGTTCTCCGGCCTCACCCACACCCAGTAGTCCTGCCCGCCGACGACCTGGAACTGCACCCCGGCCAGCCGCCCCGGGGCGCCGGCCCCGTCGAACGCGACCAGGTTGCGGGCCTCGTCGTACACGCGGACCGACCCGTCGCCCAGCCCCCCCGCCTGACGTTCGAGCGCCACGAAGGCGGTCCCGACGCCCAGGGCGTCGAGCCGGAACATGTCCGCGTCCCCCGCCGCCTCGATCGAATCCGTCACCGAGGCCTCCCCCAGGCCGAACGAGATCGGCATCAGATGGGCCGAGACGAAATCATCCGCGGTGGGCACGGGGTCGGCTGCCGGTGGGGGCGGCGGCGGCGGATCCGTCGTCCGCCCCGTGAGCACGAGCGAGTAGCTCCCGGTGCGCGTGCCCCCTGAGGCGTCGCCGTCGGCCTCCACGCGAACGACGTACCGTTCGCCCGCGGCCCCCGCGTTGAACACGACCGACGCCTCCTGCGCATCCCCCTGGGACAACGCCACGACGACGCCCTGATCGTTGAGGACCGTGATCTGCGGATCGAGGCTGCTCCCCGGCGTCAGGATGGATGCACGGACCTCGCCCCCGGCCAGCGTCTGGAACTCGTACTGGTCGCGATCCGTCTCCGTCGAGATGAATGCCAGGAGAGACGCCATCCCCGTTTGGGTCGAGAGGCCAACCGGCTCGTTGCCCGGGTGCTCCGGATCAGATGGAGGGCCCGAGCCGTTCTCCATCACGATGACGACCTGGTAATCGCCAAGCTGCTCCGGCTCGAAACAGTCGTCGGAGATGCCGGCCGCGACGTCTACAAAGTACCGGGCACCCGCGACGACTCGGTCCGCCGACACGGTGACTCCCGCCACCCCTCTCTCCCCATCAGCCTGTTGGATCAGATGGACACCTCCGTCATACACCGCGACCTCAGGCGCCAGCCAGCCCACCATGCTCTGGCCGGCAACGACCGCCATCCGTCCGCTAGTCGGCGCGATGAACGAGAAGAAATCATCGTCTCCGATCTCTCCGATCGTTCCCGACGCCAACCCGATGTAACTGTTGTTGTTGGGGTTGAGCGCCAGAATGATCGGCGTCGCATCACCCGCGAGGTTCCAGCTCGGATGATCACCCCCAAGCAGGACGCGTGCCTCGCATGCCTCGAACAGGTGGTCCATTGTGTTTTCAACAGCACGACCGCGACGCATGGGGCACCTCCCGTCGGTGGGCTTGCCGGTCCCGGATCTCCGGGGCTCACGGCGGTTTACCCTGTCTACGGGGGCAACGGACCGATCTGGCTCAGAAATCCAAAAGAATCCATGCAGGCACCCGGACCTGCTCGGCCGCCCGCCTACGTGATCGCGTGCTTCACCGCCGCCTCCGCCAGCAGCGTCGTCGAGTCGTACACCGGAAGCGGGGCGTTCTCCGCCGTCACCATCAGCGGCGCCTCGCTGCACCCCAGGATCACGCCCTCGCACCCGCGCCGCGCCAGGTGGTCCATCACCTCCAGCATGCGCTTCTGCGAGCTCGGTCGCACCACGCCGTACACCAGCTCACGGAAGATGATCGAATCGATGATCTCCGCCTCGTCCTCGTCCGGCACCAGGAGCTGGACCCCCTTCATCCCCAGGAGTGTCTGGTACGTCGAGCCCAGCATCACCAGCTTCGTGCCGATCAGCCCGACCACCTTGCGCCCGTCCGCCGCCACGGCGCGCGACACCGCATCGGTCATCGTCAGCCACGGCACCTTGCACCCCACCTCCGCCAGCTGGACCCCGTTCTGCATGAGGTTGTCCGGCGTGATGCAGAACTCCGCCCCGGCCGCGCCCAGCAGCTCGGCCGACCGGCGCAGCAGCATCCCCACCGCCAGCCAGTCCGACCGCAGCGCCGCGCCCAGGTAATACTCGAACGGCTCGTTGTGCAGCGTCACCCGCGGGTGGTTGCCCTCGCCGATGAGCCGCTGGGCATGCCGGAAGATCTCCCGGTAGCACAGTGCCGAGCCCTCCGGGCTGACCGCCACAATGCCTATGTGCTTCGCCAAGTCGTCCGGCTCCTTCCCGTTAAGGACGCTCCGCCGCGCTCAACCGGCTCCGGGGCAGCCTTCATGGTGATGGTTCTGGCGCCCGGAGTCAATGACGATACGGGAGAATCCGTCATACAGTCCGGTCGAGCATGCCAGCCGACCCGTTCGACACTCTGGGCCTTGAGCCGCGCTTCGACATCGACCCGGCGAAGCTGCGGGCCGCGTACCTTCGCCGCTCGGCCGCTCTGCACCCCGACGCCGCCCCCGAAAGCGGCGGGGGGGCCGGAGGAGAGGGGGCGGGCATGGAGGCCGAGGCGCTCGCCGCCGACGTCAACCTCGCCAGGCAAGCGCTGGAGAACCCCGAGTCCCGCGCCGATGCCCTCCTCCGCCGTCTCGGCGGGCCCACGCGCGAACAGGAACGCTCGCTCCCGCCGGGTTTCCTCGCCGAGATCCTGGGCATCCGCGAAGAGATCGAGGCCGCCGCGGCCAGCCGCGATCCGGCGCAGATCGAGCGGTGGGAACAGTGGGCCGAGGATCGGCGCGCCCAGCTCATCCGCGCCATCGCGGGGAAGTTTGCCGCGCTCGTCGCGTCGTCGGACCCGCCGTCGCTCAGGGCCATCCGCATCGAGCTCAACGTCTGGCGATATGTCGAACGGCTCGTCGAGCAGCTTGACGCGGGTTCGCCCTGAACCCGGGGCCGGCGCGCCGATTCACTCGAGCGGGTTGATGAAGAGCCCCGTCGCGAGCTTCGGGTAGAAGAACGTCGACTTCTGCGGCATCAGCTCGCCCGCGCGGCTCACCGCCCGGACCGCCTCCAGCGGTGTCGGCCGGACAATGACGCCCAGTTGCGGCGAGAACGCCTTCCCGCCCCCCGAGCCCTTCTCCTTCCCTTCGCCGATCTCCACCACCTCCTCGATCGAGTGCGGGAACGCCCATTGCACCGCCTCGCCGCCGTTGAGCGCCGGCTGGCAGACCCCCTCGACGACCAGGTACTGCACGATCGCCACGTCGAGCTGGCGCCACGCCCGCACCTTGCCGGGGAACTGCCCCGCGAGCGGGTCGGATGTACAGGGCACCGCCGTGAAGCACCGCCCGGTCGCGAAGTCGTAAAGGCCGAGCACGCTAAGTGATGGGCCGCGGGCCGACTCCATCGCGCCCTCGAGCCGGCGCAGATCGGCCCCCGCGGTATTGATCGTCAGCTTCCCCGCCGCGGCCTTCTGGAACGCCTCGAAGCTGTACCCGCTCATCCCGGCCAGCACGCGATGCGTCGGCCCGATCACCATCCCCGGGTCCGACATGCCGACCAGGACGATCATGCACCGGCGCGCCGGGTGCTCCGGCGGCACGGTCCCCTGCGACTCGAGCACCTTCAGGTAGTTCAGCGCCGTGTTGTAGCGGTGGTGCCCGTCGGCGATGAACACGTCCTCGCCCTTCAGGGCCGCCGCGTACGCATCGATCGTCGGCTTGTCCTCGGCCGTCCACACCTCGTGCAGCAAGCCATCGCCGGTGCGCGCGGTGATGTCCGGCCCGCGCGAGGCCATGACTTTTTTCAGCAGCGCCGTCGCCGCCCCCTTGTCGTCCTGGTGCAGCCCGAAGATCGGGGAGAACTGCGCCCGCGAGGCCTTCATCAGCGCAAAGCGGTCCTCCTTGGGGCCGGAGAACGTCTCCTCGTGCGGGAGCACGCCGCCCCCTGCGCGCGGGCCGAATGGCCGCGTTTCGATCGTGCACGCCATGCCGGTGCGCTGGTGCTTCTTCCCTCGGAGCTCGAACGTCTCGCGGTAGACGAACATGGCGGGCCGCTCGCGTCGCGCCATCGTCCCGTCGCCCAGCCACGCGCGGTACTTCCCCGCGGCCCCCTCGTACTCGGGCGCGGGGCCCAGCTCCTTCGCGGGCAGGTGCGGCAGGTCGATCGAGACGACGTTCCGGTCGCTGCGGGCCAGGAGCGCGGCCTTCCCCGCCGTGTCCAGCACGTCGTAGGGAGGCGCGACGACGTCGCTCACATCCAACGTGCCCCCGGCGCCGGCCTTGACGGCGTTGCTCTTGACGTACTGCACCGCTCGGAACGGATAGACATTCGGCATCGTCGCGATCCCTTGTTCACGCCGGCACCGCCGGGCGCGGGGCGAGTATATCCCGCAAGAGGGGGGGTCCCGGCCGGGTCCCCGCAGCCCGCCCGCCGGCGGTCCCTATCCTTGAGCCATGACGCAGGCACTCGTGATCCGCACGGCTGGCACCAACTGCGACGCCGAACTCGTCCGTGCCCTTTCCCTCGCCGGCGCCACCCCCACCCTCCTCCACCTTGACCGCCTCATCGCCGACCCCGCGCGCCTCGAGCAGTTCGACATCATCTGTTTTCCGGGCGGTTTTTCTTACGGCGACGACATCGCCTCCGGGCGCATCTTCGCCATGCGCGTCCGCGAGAAGCTCTACCCCGCGCTCCGAGACGCCGCGCGGCGCGGCTGCCCGATGATCGGCGTCTGCAACGGCTTCCAGGTGCTCGTCCAGGTCGGCCTGCTCCCCGGGCCTCCGCCCGGCCAGGACTGGCCGGAGGAAGCCCCGCCCCCGCAGGAGGCCTCGCTCGCCGCCAACTCCGGCGGCATGTTCGTCGACCGCTGGGTCCGCGTCGCCGCGAACGCCGAGTCCCCGTGCATCTGGACGCGCGGTCTTGCCGACCTCTTCCCCGCCCAGCACCACGACGCCGTGCTCCGGCTCCCGATCGCCCACGGTGAAGGACGCTTCGTCGTCGCGTCCGACCAGGTGCTCGATCGGCTCGCGCACAGCGCCCAGATCGCGCTGCGGTACGTGGACAACCCCAACGGCTCCACCGCCGACATCGCCGGCATCTGCGACGCCTCCGGGCGCATCTTCGGCCTCATGCCCCACCCCGAGCGGTACCTCGAGTGGTTCAACCATCCCTTCTGGACGCGCCTCCCGGGCGCCCTCCGCTCCGGCCCTACCGTCGGCCTGGCGATCTTCCGCAACGCCGTCGAGGCCGCGTCGCACGTCGGGGCCTGAGGCTCTCGGGCGGTACACTGCCGGCGGATGAGCCCCCTTAACCCCGACACGATCCGCTCCACCCCGTTCGTCATCCTCGACGAACGCGCGTGTGTCAGTTGCGGGTACAGCCTCAAGGGGCTCATGAACAACGGGAACTGCCCCGAGTGCGGCCGGCCCATCACCGCGCGCAGGAAGGACATCCCGCGTTACTCCGACAACCTCGTCCACGCTCCGCTGCGCTGGCTCCGCGTCTTCGGCTTCGGCTGCACGCTGCTCTTGCTCAGCGGCTTGGGCCTCACCGTCACCGGCGTCGGGCTGATCATCGCCGTGCTGGCGACCGGCGGCATACAGACCCAGCTCGCGGCCATCCCCGCCCTGGTCGTGGCCGGCGGCTGGTGGCTTGCCTCCCTCCTGCTCACCCGCCCTCGCCCCGTGACCCGCGCCACGACGATCGATCCGAAGGTCGAATGGCGTTACCTGCGCCTGGCGGCGCGCGTCACACAGACGTTCTGGATCGCCACCGGTGTCCTGCTGGGTCTGCTCATCCGCGCCATGAGTGTGGGCGCGCCCGCGAACAACACGAGGTGGCTCAGCATCGCTTCTCTGGCGTCGTTCGTCGTGGCCGCGCTGGGCGTCATCCCCCTCTTCGTCTACATCTCCAACCTCGCCTTCTGGGCCACCGATTCGGCGGTGGGCCACAGCCTCCGCATCTGCGCCTGGATGATCGGTTTCGCCGCCTTCCTCACGGTGCTCACCGTCCTCAACGGCCTCACCCACGCGCTGCTGCTGGGGCCGATGCTCGGCGGGGTCGTGCTCGCGACCACCTACTTCTTCATCCTCGCGCCCGTCGCCTACCTGCTCTTCTGCCTCTGGGGCCTTCGGAGCATGGGCCGATGGGCCATCAAGAACCACGTCACCGCCGAGGCCAAGGACGAGCGACTGCGCGAGCGGGCCGCCCGCGCCGCCACGCTGCCCCGGCCGATGACCTCCAAGGTCCCCGAGGAAGGCCCGGTGAGGCTCGAGACCCAGGACCGGGTCTTCGAATACGGACAGCCGGACCAGCCGAGCTCGCCGGGGTACGTCGTAAAGAAGGAAGAGAAGAGCCTCCGGCCGTTCGACCTCGACAGCGAGTGAGGCGCGACGGGCGCGCACGGCCGCTCCCTACCATCCATGGTGAATCCTTCCAGTCCCAAGGTGCTGGTCGCCATGTCCGGCGGCGTCGATTCCTCCGTCGCCGCGGCGCTGCTGCTGCGCGAGGGGTACGACGTCGTCGGGTGCTTCATGCGCCTCGGCTCGCCGGGGGAGACGCTCGATGAGCTGCGGCCCTCTCCGCCCCCGGACGGCAAGGCCTGCCGCACATTGAAGATCGGTCACCAGGGGTGCTGCTCCATCACCGACGCGGCCGATGCGCGCCTGGTTGCCGCTGAGCTGGGCATCCCGTTCTACGTCTGCAACTTCAGGAAGGATTTCGGGCGGATCATCGACTACTTCGTCGACGAGTACACCCAGGGGCGCACGCCCAACCCCTGCGTCCGCTGCAACGACTGGCTGAAGTTCGGCAAGCTCCATGACTACGCCCGGCAGATCGGCGCCGGCTTCATCGCCTCGGGCCACTACGCGCGGGTCGACCGCGCCGGCTCCCCGCGCCTGCTCCGGGCGGTCGATCACTCCAAGGACCAGTCCTACGTGTTGTTCGGCGCGCCCCGCGCTCGCCTGGCGGAGATGCTCCTGCCGGTCGGCGGCATGCACAAGCCGCAGGTGCGCGACCTCGCCCATGCCTGGGGCCTCCCCGTCTTCGACAAGCCCGACTCCCAAGAGATCTGCTTCGTCCCCGACAACGACTACGCCGGCCTTGTCGAGCGACACCGCCCCGGCGCCGCGCGCTCGGGCCCCATCCTCGACCCCGCCGGTCGCCAGGTCGGCACGCACGAAGGGCACCACCGCTTCACCATCGGGCAGCGCCGCGGCGTGGGCGTCGCGATGGGGTACCCCATCTACGTCGTCGGCAAGGACGCCGCGGCCAACACCATCACCGTCGGCCCACCCGAGATGCTCCTCTCTTCCGGTTGCGCGGCGACCGAGGCCAACTGGCTGATCGACCCGGCGCCGCTCGCCGAGTGGCGGGCGTGTCGGGCGAAGTTCCGATATAACGCCGATCCGGTCGAGGCCGAGGCACGGCTGGGCGAAGACGGTGCGCCGGGCGCCACGCATTCCGGGCGCGCCGGCACGTTCCATGTCCGCTTCGGGAGGGCGCAGGCCGCCGTGGCGCCGGGCCAGGCGATCGTGCTGTACTCCGCCGACGATCCCGACCACGTACTCGGCGGTGGGTGGATCAGCTCGACGTCCTGATGCGCAACGGTCGGCGACGCGGCTTTGCGGGATCGGTTCGTGCCCAGGACAGGGAGCGACGGTTTTGTCGTCGCGACTTTCGGGCGCGCCTTGTCGCCGACGTCGCGATGAGAGATACTGAGTCTGGGCGTGCGACGTGCGCTCGTCCGTCGAGGGAAACATTCGTGAGCGCTCCCAAGCCATTCGAGGTCGCGCCCGCCGCCGCCGTGACGGAGTCCGGCGATCCTGCCGAGACCCGCGACCTGCTGCTGACCATCTACGACGAGCTCAACCGCCTCGCGGCCGAGCGGACCGCCGCGCGCCCCGGTGGTGAGGACGGCGCATCCCTGGACGTCGAGTCGCTCGTGCACGAGGCCTATCTCGGCCTCATCGGCCAGGCCCCCGAGGACCATGCGGCGCATGCGCCGGAGGGAAGCGGGCGGTTCTTCACCGCCGCGGCCGAGGCCATGCGACGCCTGCTGGTCAAGCGTGCCCATGCGCGGACCAACCACCTGCCCGCGCCGGGCGGGGGCCGGGCCCGCGTGTCGATCGACGAGATCGACATCGCCGACGACGATAACCCCGCCGAACTGCTCGCGGTCGACGACGCGGTCTCGGCCCTGGAGGCCCACGACCGGCGCCTGGCGGAGATCGTCAAGCTCCGCTACTTCTCCGGCCTGAGCATCCCCCGCGCCGCCGCGGCCATGGGCATGGAGCCACGCGAGCTGGAGCGCCAGTGGGGCATCGCCCGCAACTGGCTGTTCGAGAGCCTCACCGGCGAGCACCGGCCGAGGAAGCCCGCCGCGAGGCATTGATCCCCCCTCTCTCGCGTGACGGCCGTCACGGGCACCCCGCGAAGAACGCCGCCAGGAAGTCGAAGAAATCCTGGCTGTTCACTAGCCCGGAACGGTTGAAGTCCGCGCCGGGATCGGCGCTGAAGAACGCGCCGAGGAAGTCGAAGAAGTCCTGGCTGTTGACGGTCCCGTTGTCGTTGAAGTCGGCCCGGCACGAGGTCCCCGCGAACTCGTAGGCGCCCATGTCCACGACCGGCGCGGGGCCGATGCCGATGTCGGGCGTGCCCGGGTCGTCGGCGTAGCGCGGCGCGGAGGTGGCGTCAACGGTCATGCCGGCCGGGAGCGCGCTGTTGTCGCCGGCGTCGATGCAGGGGGAGCCGCCACGGAGCGTCAGGTCGCCGGCCACGTCATCGTCGGTGCCCCACTCACCGTCGGGCCCAGGCGAGGGCGCCGCGGCGAAGCGCGGATCGATCGCGAGGTTGCCCTGGCCGGCGAAGCCGCCGTGCACGCAGGAGAACCGCACGTCCACCGGCCCCGCGCCGGCGAGCTCATCGGGAAAGTTGTTCCAGAGGATGCAGCCGGTCACGACGACCGGGCCGGTGAAGTCGTAGGTGTAGACACCGCCTCCGGCCCCCGCGCCGCCCCCGCCCCCGGCCTGGTTGGCGCCGAACGTGCAGTTGATGATCGCCGGGCTGCTGAACGCCATGTTGTACACGCCCGCCCCGGTGTTGGCGGTGTTGCCGGCGAAGACGCATCCGACGAGGCGGGTCGTGGCGGAGTAGAAGTTCAGCACGCCCCCGCCCCAGCCCTGGATCTGGCTCAGCGCCGAGTTGCGGAGGAACTGGCAGTTGGTGACCCAGTTCGGGTCGGGGCCCTCGACGTAGAGGCCGGCGCCGCCGAAGTCCGCGCCGTTGAGCTCGAAGCGGCACGTGTCGAAGCTCGACCGGCTGAAGTAGCTGGTCGCCCCGCCGCCGACGGGGAAGACGCCCGTTCGGGCGGTGTTGCTCAAGAACGTGCAATCGCTCACGTCGACGGTGGAGCCGAGGATGTAGAGCCCGCCCGCCTCTCGGGCGGTGTTGCGGAGGAAGAGGCAGTCCACGACGGTGCCGGCGGCTCCGTCGCTGAAGTACAGCCCGCCGCCGAGGGAGGCGCTGTTGTCGACGAACGCACACTCAACGACCATGGGGCTGCCGCCCTCGAACCACGCGCCGCCGCCGCCGTTGCCGCCCCCTCAGCCGCTCCCGCCTTGCACGCCCAGCGCCGCGCGGTTGCTCGTGAACACGCACGCCCCCAGCATCGGCGAGGCCTGGCTGGAGTACACCCCGCCGCCGCCGAGCCCCGCCTCGTTGTCCTGGAACGTGCACTCGTCCAGGCTCGTTTCGCTCCCGGGCGCGTTGTACAGGCCGGCGCCCAGGTTCGCGTGGTTGCCCAGGAAGACGCACCGCTCGATCGTCGCCCCGTGCATGCTGCGGGTGTAGGCCCCCCCGCCCTCGTTAGGCGTGGTGTTGTCGATGAACGCGCACTCCAGCGCCGACGTCTCCGAGTGGTGGTGGATGTACAGTCCGGCGCCGAACCCCGCGGCGTAGTTCCCCCGGAAGACGCAGTTCATGATGAGCGTCGTGTCGCCGTGGTCGTTCACCGCGCCGTGATTGCCGGACCAGTTGCGCGTGAAGGTGCAGTTGAGCACCCGCGGGGACGAGTAGTAGATGTTCAGGCCGCTCCCCTGGTCCTTGCTCTCGGGAAGGGCGCCGAAGCCCGGGCCGTCGGCGTGCCCGCCGGTGATCGTGAAGCCGTCCAGCACCGCTGTCGCGTCCACGTTCAGCGCGACGACGACCTGGTAGCAGTTGTCCCGCGAGTTCGCGAAGCCGTCGCCGTCGTCGCCCGCCAGGTCGCCGCTGAGGATCGTCGGGTGGGCCGCGAAGTCGCGCTGCGACCTCGAGGTCTCGTTGCCCGCGAACCCGCCGTAGAGCGCCACGCCGTCGCGGAGGAAGAACGAGACGGCGCGGTCGCCCGGGCCGGGGGCCGGCCTGTACGTCCCGGCGGCGACCCAGATCTCGTCGCCGGGCTCCGCGCCCGCGAGCCCCGCCTGGACCTCGGTGAACGCATCGGCCCAGGAGGCGCCGGTGCCGGCGCCGGTCGCCCCGGCCCGTACGAAGATGACGTCCGCGCCGGCGGGGGCGAATGCCGCCGCGCAGACGAGCGCCGCCGCGCCGGCCGTGCGCACCCGCCGCCTCGCTGAGCCCGAACACACCATGGTCGCCCTTGTACCGGCGGGGCGGGTGCCGGTTACCCGGTCCGCGCGCCCTCGTCCTTCTTCATGATGAACAGGTAGCTGAAACCCCGCAGGAAGAAGTTCCCCTCCTCCGCGGCCTTGTGCCAGTTGCCCCTGCTGAGCTTTTCATTGTGGCGCACGACGGCGATGATGTCCACAGGAATGAAGCGTTTCCGCAGGACCGAGAACAGCTCGAAGCCGATGGGCATGAACAGCCCGCCCCGGGTGCCCTGGCTGGCCCGGCTCTGGGTGGCCCGGCTCTCCGAGCCGGGTCTCTCCTTCCGGTTCTGGGCGGCCCCCCTCTCCTCCCCTTTCTTCCTCCTCCACGAATCGCTGACATAGAGCCCCATGTAGCGCCGGTCCTTCAGAACGCGGTGGATCTCGCTGATGACGCCCTCCATGGCCTCGTAGTAGGCCCTGCCCGCGTCGTCACCCCCCGCGTCGAGCTTGCCGATGCAGCGGGGATCGGCCGAGTACTCCACGTGCGTGGAGTAGGGGGGGTCGATGAAGACGAAGTCGGCCTTGCCGTCCTCGAGAGGGAGCGCGCGGGCGTCGGCGCGGAAGATGTCGGGTCGGTCGGGCGGCGGGGAGAGGTCGTACCCGATGGCGCGGCGCTTCAGATCGCGGGCCACGTCGATCGTCGTCCCGCTCCCGCACATCGGGTCGACCACCAGGTCGTTCTCGCGCGTGTAGCGAGTGAGGAGCTGCCAGATCACCCAGCTGGGCGTGGCGCCGACGTACGCCTTGTCCCCCTGCATCGCCGAGCCGGACTCCGGCCCGTAGTGCTGGCTGGGGTACTCCCACAGCGTCGTGGTGAAGACCCGGAGGGGCGGCTTCCCGACCGGGAGAGGGGCGGCCGGGCGCCCCTTGTGCCGGCCCGCGTGTTTTTCCTCCCGTGCGGGCTTCATCGCAGCGCCCCGAGCACTTTCTGCTTCGCCTCGTCCATGCGCACGCCGACCATCTTGGCACCCGCGGCCTTGGCGTGCCCGCCGCCGCCCAGCTTCATCGTCGCCGCGTTCACGTCGACCGCGTCGGGGCCCGGCTTGCTCCGCATGCTGACCTTGGTCATCGGCGGGTCGCCTGGGGCGGTCTCGCCCTCGCTGATGATGGCGACGACGCGGACGGTGGCGACGCTGAGGACCATGTCGGCGAACCCGCCGGTGTCGTTGCGGTCGGCGCCGCAGTCCTGGAAATCCTTCAGCGTGAGACGCATGAGCGCGATCCGGTCGTTGTCGTGCAGCTCCAGTGTTGAGAGGGCACGTCCCAGAAGCTTCCAGCGCGCGGCGGTGTCCTGCTGCTCGATCAAGCCATACAGGCGGGTGTGGTCCACTCCGGTTTCCAGGAGCGATGCCGCGAGCCTCATCGTGGCGGGTTTGACGTTGGAGAGGCGGAACCAGCCCGTATCGGTCGCCAGGCCCAGGTAGAGGGGCTCGGCGATCTGGACGGGCAGTTTTTCCGCGGGCAGGCCCAGCAGCTCGCAGCACAGGGGCGCGACAACCTGGGCGGTGGCCGCGTCCGCGGTGCGGATGAGCCGTCGCGCACCGACCTCGCCGTCGCCGTGCAGGTGATGGTCGATCACGGCGGTGCGCGCCGCCAGCGGCTCAAGCCAGGCACGCATCTCGATGAGCTGCGGCCAGGTGCCGGTGTCCATCACCACGATCGCGTCGGGGAGGCGATCACGCTGCCACGGCTTCCCGTCCGCCGGCTCGGTCGGCCGGGCCGGAGCAAACTCGCGCCGGGCGGTGTCGCCGCCGATCTGGTCCAGCCATCGCGGGATCGGGCCGACGTACCACACTTCCGTCCGGAGCCCGATCCGGTCGAGCGTCCGCGCCAGCGCCAGCGTCGAGCCTGCCGCGTCGCCGTCCGGCTTGGAGTGCGTGAGCAGCACGGCCGTCCCGCACGCCTTCAGCCATGCGGCCAGCTCCGGCGCCGAGGTGTTGCACTCCCACGCCACCCGCGGGGAGCGGGGGTCTTCCTTCGTCGTTCCTGACGGCATGCTCACGACGCGGCCTCCTGCCATGCCCGCCGCCCTCTCTCCGCGGCGATGATCTCCGCCGCGCGGCCGCAGTCGCGCTTCATCTGGTCGACGAGAGCGGCGACGGATTCGAACTTCATCTGGTCGCGGAGCCAGGCCACGAGCTCGAGCTCGATCCCCCAGCCGTATTCCTGCAGCCCCTCGATGACGCCCGCCTGGCCCTCCTTTGCCCGCTGCCGGCGGGTCGGCGCGCCGATCAGGTGGGCCTCGACGGTGCGGTGGTGGTCGTCGAAGGTGGAGCGCTCGCCGACGTGTACCCCGGCCGGGAACTCGCGCCCGTCTTCAAGTCGCGCCAGCGCGGCGTAGACACCGTCGGCAGGGACGAGGCAGGCGGTCTGGAGGTTGGCGGTGGGGACGCCGATCGTGCGCCCGCGCCGGTCGCCGCGGACAACGACGCCCCCGAGCGAATAGGGCCGGCCGAGCACCACCGCGGCGTCGCGGACGCGCCCGTTGGAGACGAGCCAGCGAACAATGGTGCTGGAGGCCGTGACGATCGTGTGGTCGGTGAGGACCGCCTCGACGGGGCCGACGATCTCGCACAGGAAGCCCAGCTCCGGGCCGAGCTGGCGCAGGGTGTCGATGGACCCTTCGCGGTGGCGCCCGAAGCGGAACGCGGCCCCCTCGACGATGGCCGCGGGCTTGTGCTCGCGGGCGAGGTTGCGCGCGAAGGTGGCGGCGTCCTGCGAAAAGAGAGCCTCCGAGGGGGCCACGCGGATGACACGGTCGGCGCCGGCGGATTCGAGCAGCCGGCGGCGCTGCTGGAAGGTGGTCAGGCGGGGCGGTTCGCACTCGGGGCGCAGGATGGAGAGGGGATGGGGGTCGAAGACCATGGCGACGACCTCGCCGCCCGACCCTCGTGCCCCCCCGCCCCGCTCTTCCGCCGATGCAGCCAGGGCGCGGGCGCGCTGGATCAGCGCGAGGTGGCCGACGTGCACGCCGTCGAAGGTCCCGATGGTCAACACCCGTCGCACTCTGGTCCGGTCTCCGTAGGGCCCGGGCGGCCCGGGGCCAAGTGCGAACGGTAGACAGGGTGGCGGGAGCGTGGCTTGCGAGGGCGCGAAATCTCTGCGCGGCCGGATCGTGTGGATGGGGGAGCGGCGGCGTTGCCGTGCCGCGCTGCGGGCGGGGAGGGGCGGTGGTTCCGGCGAGGCCGGGCGGTAACCGGTGGTCAGGACCGCGCCGGCGCCTCCGCGGGAAAGAGGCCCTCGACCGCCGTTCGTATCTCCCTTCGAACGCCGCCCGGGTCGAAGCCCTTCCCGATGACAACCGCCCCCTTCGGCGCCGATCGCTCGTCGAGCGCAACGACGATGATCTTCGAGGCGGGGCGAGCCCCGCCGACAGTTCGGTTGCTGCTGTCGGTTATCCAGAGGTCCGCCGGAGCCGCTCCGGCCTCGCCCGCCGTGACCACGCCGAACGCCAGTTCACGGAGCTCGGCCGCGACGTAGGCCCGCGTCCTGGCGTCCTTCAGATCGACCACCGCCCGGCGCGTCATGACCGACGGCCACGGAGCGGCGCACGGGAGCGTCAGCCTGAACGTGGTCCCCTTGCCCGGCGTCGAGTCGATGTCGACCGTCCCGCCGGCTCTCCGGACCAGTCCGCTGACGAGCACCAGCCCCAGGCCGGTCGAGGTCCCGCGGACTTTGGTGGTGAAGAACGGTTCCAGGCACCGCGCCCGCACCTCGGGTGTCATGCCGGTCCCGGTGTCCTGCACCGAAACCACCACGGTGTCGCCCTCCCGCCTGGCGGAGAGACGCACGACGCCGGTCCCGAGCCCGCGCATCGCCTCGCCCGCGTTCTGAACCAGGCCGAAGACCGCCTGCGTCAGCGCCGCCCTCGGCATCGCGACCGACGTACCGGCCGGGATGTTGGATTCCAGCGCAATGCCGCGCGGCAGGGCGTTCTTGGTCACCGGCGCGGCGTCCTTCCACCAGCTCCCCAGCTCGGTGGTCTCATTCGCCCTGGCCTTTTCGGGGTCCAGGGCCATGAGACGAAGGCCGTTGGCCAGGCTCTGGAGCTGCTCGGCCGCGCTCTTGATCTTCCGGACGTCCTCCCGGAGATCCGGCGGCAGGTCGGCCCGCTCGAGGCACTCGACGTAGACCCGGACCGGGACCAGCAGATTCCCCATGTCGTGCCCGAACCCGGCCGAGAGTGTCCCCAGCGACGCCATCCGCTCCGAGATGCGCAGGTGTTCGTGCGATTCGCGGAGCTCCTCGGTCCGGGCGCGCACCGCCCCCTCCAGGACCGCCTGCTGATTCTCCAGGATCGTTCGCGCCAGCACCTGGTCGGTGACGTCGCGCGTGAAGCAGCGGGTATGCACGAATCGCTCGCCCTCCCAGAGCACGCTCGAGTTGATCAGGACGTGCCGGACCGTCCCGTCCTTGCGACGCACCCTGGCCGGCCAGTCGTCCACGTTCTCGCCGCGGGCCAGGCGCGCCAGCAGGTCGTCGATCACGGGCTTGTCGACGTGGAACTCGGCGATGTGGCGCCCGACGTACTCCTCGCGGGTGTACCCGAGCATCTCCAGCTCCGCCCGGTTCGCCCGCAGGATCATGCCCCCCGCGTCCACCCAGTGCAGCCCGATGGTGGCGTTCTCGAAGAAGTCGGCCAGGTTGCTCTCGCTGCGGCGCAGCGCCTCGTCGGCGCGGTGCTGCTCCGACACGTCGCGGGCCGCCTTCGAGGCGCCGATGATCCGCCCCGCGCTGTTGCGCACCGGCGAAATGGTCAGCGAGACATCGATCTCCCGGCCGTCCTTGGTCAGGCGGACCGTCTTGAAGTGGCCGATGCGCTCGCCCCGGCGCAGACGCGCCAGGATGTCCCGCTCCTCGGCGAGGCGAGCGGGCGGGATCAGCATGCTGATCGGCCTGCCCACGGCCTCCTCCGCCGTGTAGCCGAACATCCGCGCCGCCCCGGCGTTCCACGAGGTGATCGTCCCGTCCAGCGTCTTGCTGATGATCGCGTCGTCCGACGACGCGACGATCGCGCCCAGATGCGCCTGGGCGCTCTCCTGGTTCATCTGGTCCGTGATGTCCCGGGCGACCGTCGAGGCCCCGATGACCCGGCCCCTCCGGTCGCGGATCGGCGAGACGCTCAGGGACACGTCCAGCGCCCGGCCGCCCTTGGCGTGGCGCACGGTCTGGAGCTGGGCGATGCGCTCGCCGCGGCGCAGCCGGGCCCGGATCAGCCCCTCTTCGTCCAATCGGTCGGCGGGGATCAGCATCGTCATGGGCCGGCCGATGGCCTCGGGCGCGGCGTACCCGAAGATCCGCTCCGCCGCCGCGTTCCATGACGTGATCGTGCCGTCGGGGTCCTCGCTGATGATCGCGTCGTTCGACGAGGTGACGATCGCCGCCAGCAGCGACTGGGCCTGCTCAGCGCTCCTGGTTTCGGTCACGTCCAGCAGCATGTTGATCGCGCCGACGAGCGTGCCCGCCTCGTTCCGGAGCGGCTCGGGGTGCGGAACAACCAGGCGCCGGGTGCCGTCGGGCCGTTCGATCACGATCTGCTGCCCGTGGACGCCGCGCCCCTCCTTCAGCGCCACCGCAATCGGGCACGCCTCGAACGCGAGCGGCGAGCCGTCGGGGTTGTAGACCCGCAAGGACCCGCACCAGAGGTCCTTGCCCAGCTCGGGCTCCCGTCCCCACAGCTCCGCGGCCGCGTTGTTGTAGAACGTCACGCGCCCCTGGGCGTCGCACGTGTACACGGCCACGGGCAGTTTCCTGATCAGCTCGCGGCTGCGCTCCTGGCTCTCGCCTGCCGCCGCCTCGGCCGTCTTCCGGTCCGTGATGTCGTGAAAGACGTTGATCGCCCCGATCCGCCGCCCGTCGCCGTCGTAGAGGGGGGCGATGCTCATCGTCACCAGCCGGCGCGTGGCGTCGGGCCGCTCAACGACGGCCTCGACGCTCCTGTTCACCCCGTCGCGCACCGCCGAGGCCATGGGGATCTGGTCACGCGGGATGAGCGTGCCGCCGACCGCGCACAGCCGCAGCGAGCCGCAGAACCGTTCCTCGTCGTCGTTGAGCCGCGGCTCGCGCCCCCAGATCTCCGCCGCGCGCCGGTTGAACATCGTGATGCGCCCCGCCGTGTCGCACGTGTACATGCCGGGGCGCGTGAACTCGACCACCTGCGAGAGCCACTTCTGGCTCTCCGCGAGCGGGCTGATTGGGGGGAGGTCGGCGCTCATCGCCGGGTGCCCTCCGGAATCGCCCCGGGGTATCGGACGAGCCGGCGCCGGTTTTCCACTCGGCGCCCGACCAGGGGCGGCGGCTTCGCCCGGCGATTACCACGCCGGGCCAGCGTTCGAAGCCCGTAGCTGGCGCTACCCCGATACCCGGCCGCCGGGTTGACGGTCGGGCGGTGAACGTGGATTCGAACGACTTGGGGTTGTGCGGTCGGAGTCATCGGAGGGTTCGGTCGAATGTTACAGAACCATTCTGGCCGCAAACCAGTGAAGAAACACTCATGCCGCGCGATCCGATTCCAAACATCGCGTGCAAGGCCACCCACGCCCCGTCACAAGCCGAGCCGCATGCAAGCCGGACGATCCGCTGCGCTCGTGCCCGATCATCGGGCAGCCCTAGGCCATGCGCCGCGCGACCACCCTCAGCACCGCAGGACCCCGTGTGGTCAGCAGCCGGCGAAGTAGCCGTTGAGGAAGTCGAAGAAATCCTGCGAGTCGCTCGCGCCGTCGTTGTTGAAGTCGGCGCTCCCGGCAAAGAAGCTGATCAGGAACGCAAAGAAGTCCCGCGAGTCCAGCGCGTTGTCCCCGTTCCAGTCGGCCGGGCACAGCTCGCAGGTGTCGGGGATCAGGTTGTGGTTGAAGTCCGGGACAGCGCCCGCGGCGATCTCGCACGAATCAGGGACGCCGTTGCCGTTGCAATCGGCGACCGCGCCGATCGCGATCTCCTCGGAGTCGCCGAGGCCGTTCGAGTTGCAGTCGTAGTCCCCAGCCGGACGAAGTAGACATCCTGCTCGCCCTGGTTGCGGTCGGGGTTGAAGTTGTACGTCGCGGCGTAGGCAACGCTGCAGCCGACGAGGTCGGAGTGGATGTCGTAGTAGTCGCCGATCTTGAGGTTGTGGTCGGGCCAGCCGTGAAAACTGTTCCACGCCGGCCCGATGGGGGCTTGTCCCTGCCAGGTCTGGCCGCCGTCGGTGGAGGAGGCATAGTAGGTCTGGCAGATGTTGGTGGTATTGCTCGCGCGGGTGTCGTTCCAAACGACATCAATGCGTCCGTTGGGCGCGACGGCCATCGTCGAGAACCACTGCCAATGCCGGAGCCCCGGCCCATCGTTGTTCACGATGACAGGCGGGTACCCGGTGAGACCACCATCGGGGCTCGCGGCGACGACGAGATCAGCAGGGTCGGTGCCACCCAGGGCGAGGATCTCGCAGAGATAGAGCCAGCCCCGGCGCGGCCCCCCCGATCGATCGAAGTCCAGCCACGCTTGTCCGAGAAACCCATCTGGGTTCGGGCCGTAGCCGAGTATGCCCGGCAGGTATCCCCCCATCGGCACAGACCTGCCTACGAAGATCGGCTCGGAGCTGGGGTCTCCGGCGTTCAATGATCCGAACACCGTGTTCGCGAGCCCGACCGCATACACCTCCCCCTGGTTGCCGACAGTGACGACGCCCCCAAATACCAGTCCGGGAAGGCTGACGCTCGCGCCGAAGGCCGCACCTCGGTCGATCGATCGGTTGAACGCGTCGAGCCTCCAGATCTGATAGAGATTACCGCGCCCGATCCCTTGTGTCGTATCGATCGCCATCCACACCTTGTCCCCGCCGCCGGTGATGCCGCCGCCGCCCCATGTCCGCCCGCCGTCATCTGAGGTGAACAGGTTGACCTGGACGGGCGATTGCTGGAAGCGGTAGCTGTTGTAGAAGAACCGTCCGTTGGCGTCGGACCGCAGGACCGGGTCGGATCGACCGATGCCCGGGTCGATCACGCCGCCGTTGGTCCATGTCCGACCGCCGTCGTTCGACCAGGCATACCCCGCCTGCCGGAAGCTCGACGTCACCGAATCGAACTGGCGCCAGCCCACGGCCATGCGGTTCGGGGCGGTCGGATCAATGCAGAACGATGGCTCGTTCGCCGCGTCGCCGACAATGTTCATGCCGTCGGCGGTGACGTTGATCTGGACAGTGGGGGGGAAGCCGCGGGGAGCGGGCCGCGCCCACGACTTCACGGCCGGCACCGAGAGCAACACCCCAGCCGGGCGCGGCGCGGGCGGATCGCCCGGTGTCTCGTGGGCACCCGGCTGGCCACGGGCCGGAGGCAGGAGCGGCGGAGCGACCAGGAGGAAGGCGGCGACCGACAGAACACGGATCGCGTGCAGCATGCGTGACTCCCGCGTCGCTTGCCGTGCCGGGGAATCCTCCGGCGTGTGCGGCGTGTCCGAGCGGACACTCTGAGGGTACCACCATGTGCCGCGATCGTCTCTACTCTTGGCAACCGCACCGAGGACGCCAAAAAAGAGAGCCCGAGCGCAAGCTCGGGTCCCCTCTTCGCCCGCCTCGGGCACACGATCGTGGCGGGGAGGGGGGTGAAGCGACCGAGTCTTCGAGGGAGCGCAACCCCCGGAACATGGCCGCCTTTGCCTCCAGGGCGGACATCCGAGAACCGTCACACTGCGCGCCCCCGACCGCCCGCAGAGGCCGCGCACCAGCGCAGGCTATCCGACCCATAGGCCCTATACGACCCGTACGACCCATCCACCGCCCACCCGGCATACACCCGAGCGCAGCTCGGGTCCCCTCTTCGCCCGCCTCGGGCACGGGATCGTTGCTTGGGGAGGGAGCGCAACTCCCGGGAACACGCCGCCTTTGTCTCCAGGGCGGACATCCGGCACCCGTCACACCCCACGCCCCCGCCCGCCCGCAGAGGCAGCCCACCAGCCCGCGGCCAGACCACGGTCACCCCATCCTCCATCTCATCACCTCCCACACCATGCCCCCGCAGAATCCGCCCTCCCCGCGTGCGGCCCCGGGAATACGAGGTAGCATTGAACAGCGGATCCTTCTGCTCCGCTCTCTGCCAGTCCCGCCCCAGCGAGCTCCGCATGCACAGGCCAATGACGCGCTCCACCGCATGGCCGGTCTTGGCAACCGTGGCCGCATCGGTATGGTCGTCGGGTCGAGCCTTCGGCCAGACCGTCGAACTCGTACCGCCAGGAGAAGGTCTGGGATTTGGCATCAGTGTCACCGGGGTTCCCGATCTCGACGGCGACGGCTGGGGGGATGTCGCCGTCGGAGCCCCGCAGTTCGCACTCGAGGGCAGGGTGTTCGTCTTCACAGGGCGAACGGGTTCGTACGTGCGCACGCTGGCCTCGCCGATGATCCCGTATTCCCACGGCTTCGGCCCCATCGTGTGTGGCATACACGATCTGAACGGCGACCACCTCGGAGAGATCCTGGTTGCCGCGCCCGGAGACGGCATTCCTGCGTCACCCACCTATGCCGGTCGCGTCCACGCGTTCTCCGGCGCCTCAGGCGGCGTTCTGTATTCGCTCCTGCCTGAGTCGCAGACGAACGAAATCAGCTTCGCCGGAGCCCTCGCCACCGTTCCTGACCTCGACGGCGACGGCGTCGATGATTTCATCGTCGGATCCGAGGGTGAGTTCTCGGGGGCCGGCGCGGCCTACGTGTTTTCAGGAGCTACCGGTGCCCGCGTCCACTTGCTCTTCTCGCCCCAGGCCTGCGCCTTCTGCCGTTTCGGCAACAATGTTGCCGGCACGCCCGACCTCGACGGCGACGGGCGCGGTGATGTCGTCGTCTACGCGCCGCGCGAGCCCGTCGAGCCGGGGTCAACCACCTACGGCGTCCTCTATGTCTTCTCCGGGGCCGGCGGGACCGTGCTGCACCGTATCCCGATGTGGACCAGCTCGCTCGCCGGCGTGGCCGACCTGGACGGCGACGGCCTGGGAGACATCATCGTGGGCCAACCGTGGTTCACTGTCTCGGCGGCCGTGCTCTCCGGCGCGACCGGCGAGGTGATACGGATAATTTCCCCACCCATGCCGATACCCCCGCAGTACGGCGACTTCGGCGCCTCCGTCGCCGCGATCCCTGATCTGGACGGTGATGGCCTCCCGGAGATCCTCATCGGGGCTCCGACGGGCCGAGTGGGAAACCTGCCGCTCAGGCCCGGCGCCGCCCACCTCTACTCCGGCGCCACCGGCGCTCGGCTGCGCACTTTTGGGTCTCCTCATCCGATGCAAGACGGCGCGTTCGCTTACTCGCTGGCGCCGGTCTCCGACGCCAACGGCGACGGCCGTAGCGAGATCGTCATCGGCGCGCTGTACGAGCGGCCCGCCACGGGCGAGGGCCGCGCCTACCTGTTCTATTCCTGCCCCGCCGACATGAACGCCGACGGGCGCATCACCTCCCAGGACTTCTTCGACTTCGTCAACGCCTTCTTCGCCGCCGAGCCCCGCGCCGATTTCAGCCGCGACGGCACCATCAACTCCCAGGACTTCTTCGACTACCTCGCGGCCTTCTTCGCCGGCTGCCCGTGATGCCGCCCCCGCCGCGCTGACAGCCGCACCTTGACAGCGGAACATAGCGCTCAGCCGGCGCGGGCCGAGCCATCGCCGCGTCATTGCGGCGCGCCCGCGGCGGCGCGGTGCCCTGCTACTTCCGCGAGGAACTGGGCGATCGCCGCGGGGTCAGGGAAGGCCCGCTTGGGAACGATGTAGGCGACGTTGACCGATTTGAAGAGGAAAATGTGTGCTGGCGTCTCGAAGACGTTCACGACCCGGTCCCAGACCTGCAGCGCCTGGCCGTCCGCGTTGCTTTCCATGTAGCCCTCCGGCCCGATCTCGATCAGGTGATGCCCGAAGGCCATCTGGAACTGACCCCGCTCGATGGCCCGCCGCTGCGCGGCGACGTGCATTTCCGCGAACCCGCCCCGGGCCTTCACGCGGAGAAACAGGAACAGATAGAGGATTCCGATGACGAGCACGAAGCTCAGGCCGGAGAGCGCACCGGTGACGCCGCGAACCAGCGGCGAGTACCTCGGGCCGGCCTTCAGGTACGAGATCACCCCGAGGGCGATCGCGCCGACGGCGCCAATCTGAAGCACGAGCAGGGGCAGCCGTCGGTGCAGCGCTCGCATCTGAGGATCCCGCGGCACCTGGAACCGCAGGAACGCGTAGTAGTCGTCAGGGGTCAGATCGAACTGGACCTGCATCCCAATCGCCCCTTGCCGCGTCGCCGTCGTATTCGAGTCGGCGCCAGTCTACCTGCGGGCGACGAAAGTGATCGCCGGCCCCGGCTGCGCCGTTGATCGGTCTTGATCCGCGTTCTCCATGCGACGGCCCGAGGTCGGATCGGTCCAGCGATGGCCCGCGCCGCCGTGCCGGGCTCATCGTCGGACGGGGTAGCCCCCAGCCCCGCCCGCCCGCAGCGGCCGCCCACCAGCGCAGGTCAACCCCAACCGGATCACGCGTCTGCCCGGTACAGCTCCGCCTCTCATTCTCAGGGCGGACGTCCGACCCCCATCACACCCCACGCCCCCGCCCGCCCGCA
>JBGPJM010000062.1:0-22127 GCA_041485385.1 Phycisphaerae bacterium
AGCATACAGGGCGGGCGGGGGCGCACAAGGGAAATTGGACGGAATTTGGGGAGATTGGGGGTGCAGGAGCGGGGGTGTGGACCCCTCCGATCAGGCCCCCCCTCCCCCGCCTCCCCGGGCGGCGGCCGCGCATGCTCCGGGACCGCTCCCCCGGCCCCTGGCGGCGGCCGCGCACGCTTGGGGACGGCCGGGGGAGGGGGGGGCGGCGGCGGCGCACGCTCGGGGACGCGAGGAACGTCGGCGAGCCGCGCTCAAGCCCGCGCGGGGATGGGCCGATGGTCCCCGGGGACGGGCCCCCCCTCCCCCGGCGGGACCGCCCCCCGCCACCCCGGAGACGAGCGCCATGCCCACGACCTACATCCCCCGCCCCGACGCCGACTTTGATTCCTGGGTCGCGCACTATTACGCCGCGGCCAAGGTCTGGTGGCTCGGGCACGGGCTGCTCTTCGCCGAGCTGGTGCCGCTGCAGACCGCGCTGTTTGCGTGGCAGGCGGCCTACCCGGCGCACGTCACGGCGCAGGCGGCGGCGGAGTCGGCGCGGGCGGCCAAGGACACGGCCCGGCGGGCGCTCATCCAGCAGATCAGGCCGATCACCAACCGCATCCAGGTCTTTCCGGCCACCACCGACGCCGACCGCGCCACGATCGGGATCACGGTCCGGCAGCCCGGGGGCGGGGGAGTGGCTGCGCCCACTACGCGGCCGCTGGTGGCGGTGGACACGTCGCAGAGATTGCGGCACACGATCCGGTTCGTGGACGAGTCCACGCCGACGCGGCGCGCGCGTCCAAGAGGGGCGCTGGGGGCGGAGATCCGGATGGGGCTGGTGGACGCCGGCTCCGGCGGGGGCGGAGACCCTTCAGGGCTGACATTCCTGGCGCTGGCGACGCGGGGCGCGGCGGTGGCGGAGTTCCCGCAGGAGGCGGGCGGGAAGACGGCGGTGTACGTGCTGCGCTGGGTGGGGCGGGGAGGGGGGGCGGGTCCGTGGAGCGAGGCGTGCTCCGCGACGGTGGCGGCGTAGGCCCGTACCGGACTAGTGCTCGCGATCGCGCGGCGGGTTAGGGTCGTTCCCGGGCGAGATCGTGTCCTTGCTCACGATCCGGCCATGGATCCCCTGGGTGGTGCGTTCGCCGCCGCCTTGGTTGCGGAGCATGTCGGCGGCGGCTTGGTTGGCCGCCCCCTGCGTGTCGTGGAGGCTGGAGGCCCGGTCGGAGTCGATCCGCCGGTTCACCCACTGTCCGTCATCGCGACGGTAGACGATGCGATCCTGAGGCTTACTCATCTGAAGATTCCTTTCAACAGAATGGCCACAAGAGCCACGAGAAGAATATGCGGGAGACCGTCCCTCCGGGCCTGCGGCACCGCGCCCGCGGCATGCGCTCCGGTCGGTTACGTGGCGACCGGCTTGAAGTACCTCTCCACCTCTGCGCCGACCCCTGCACCCCAGAGACCTCTGCACAGCCAGCACTGGTTGTTCTCGGGCCGGGCCCTGACGGTCGTCTTGCCGCTCTCGCCGTAGTACCGCAGGCACGAGTTCGGCTGCCGCAGCCCGGTGATGAGAGCCATCAGCTCCATCATGCCCGCCGACGCGACGACGCCGTTGATGGGGATGACCGACGGACCAGACCGGTCCAGGTCCGCCTCGTCCACGCCGTAGATCTTCTTCCGGGTCCGTCGCTGCTCCGGCGTCTCTAACTCCCGATTGGCCTCGTGCACGTCCAGTTCGCCGTGACAGAGGGGACACCCGCCGGACTCGGTCATGCAGATCACGTGCCCCCCGTAGGAGAGCGGTGGCCCCGGGATCACGTCCGACGCCAAATCCAGGTAAGTCCGGCGATACGCGGCGCAGGCCTCGATCAGGAAGAGCCGTGCCGCCGCAGAGTCGACGCACCCGACGACGTAGTCCGCCCCCTTGATCGCGGACAGCCCGGCGGCCGAGATGATCGACTCCCTGACCTCGCGGATGATGATCGTCGGGTCCACCCCTGACACGATGCGCCGCCCGAGGTCCACCTTGTGTAGCTTCCCCTCCTCGTCCGAATGCCAGAGGCAGAGATAGCGGTTCCGGTTGGTGTTCGAGATAAACTCGAAGTCCACGAGGGTTACTCCACCAACTCCCAGCGACGCCAGCTCGTGGACGACGAAGGTGCCGAGGCCCCCAACGCCGCACACAAGAACATGGGCGCCACGGAGCCGGCGCTGCCCCTCTTTCCCGAAGAGCCGCTCCTGTCTTTCAGATCGGTCCGCTGTCATCGATGCTCTCCCAGTTGTTGATCGTGTAGCCGGTCGGGCGCATGCCGCGGTCGCCGACGTGTAGTTCGGTCACCGGCACGTGGGCCGCCGGGCCATCGACCCAGGCGACCGCGTCGAAGCTATCGGGCGCAACAACCACCGCCGCGTAGGGGCGGCCCTTCAACCGCCACCACACGTGCGGGACGAACTCCCTGAAACCGCTGAGGTCGCTCCATGAGAAGGACGCGCGGGGGGAGCCCGGGTGCGAGTGGAACTCAATCAGCGACGCGTTCAGATCGTGGGCCCGCTTGATCACCATGCCGCGGCACGCGTCGGTCAACTCCAGATACACCGGCGAGCGCACCTCGAACCACTCCGGCCCAAGGAGGATCAGCTCCACGGCTCGGAAGGTGGCCCCCTCTCCGCCGCGCTCGGTGCGGGCAAGCACGAACGCTGCTTCCTCGTACCGGCCGCGTACGGGCAGGAGGTGGGGGAGCAGGCGGCCGTGCATGCCGGCGTCGAGCGCGATGGTCACGCGCGCGCCCACTTACGACCCCTCCGCGAAGCGCCCGAGGAGGGCGACGATGACGCTGCGGAGGTTGGAGCCGCCGGTGACGGTGAGAGCAGGCTTCCAAGTCTGCTCGTTGATCTGGACGGAGAGCTTCCCCCACGAGCCCGGAAAGGGCACGGGTTCCCCGACCGTGTCCGCGTAGTCGCCGGGTAGGTTGCCGCCGCGCCTGAGCCCGGTAGGCACGTACAGACCGTAGGGGGGTGTCGCCGGATACCCGGGGGGAATTAAGAGCACGAGGTCGTTGACGGACGGGGACCACTCGCCGCCAATCTTCTCCTTGGGGAAGAGCACCCAGTCACCGCTGCGAGCGACCGCGGGGTGATGTCGGCGGAGATGGTCGATCTCGGCGTCGATCCGCTCGGATCGCGCCAGGCCGCGCCTGAAGGTAACGCGGCGGCAGAAGCTCTCGCCGGGGGTAACTTCGATCGGCTGGCCCGGCGCGATCGCGCGCTCGTTGTTGTGCTGGTCGATCATCAGGACGCCGAGCGACGCCGGGAACCCCCCGAGCTGGGCGATCTGCTCCAGCGTGATCGTCGGCTCATTCCACGGGTGCATCGTCCCCTCGACGTTGACGCACCGGGGGGGGCCATGTCCATGGTCATCGTGGCCGTGATCGCCCCCGCCGCCACCGGGCCCACCCCCCTCATGCCCGTGCCCGTCGCCCTCATTGTTGTGATTCTGCTGTTCCATCGAGAAGACTCCTTATCCTGCAATCCATCAGTTCAAAGGGCCCGTTAGGCCCAAGCCCGCGTTCCCCCGGGCCGCGCTGCCCTCTAAAGGGTTATGCGAAGTCCCGTCACACCTAGCCCCCCGCACCGCGAGGCCTCCTTGATCCCCCAGAGGGTTATACGAATGCCCGTTACACCCACCCCGTACCGCGCCGGGTCTCGCTCCGCCAGCCAAGGGGTGATACGAACGCTCGCCACACCGGCCCGCCGCGAGTCAAGCGCCCGAGTCGTGCGGTCGAGGGTTATGCACGGTCGCCTTATCCCCCATCCAACGGTCGCCTCGCCACGGTGAGCCACCGAAGAGGACTTGTAGGACAGCCCCACGGGTCCGATACCCCCTTCAGCCAGAGGTTCCACACCTGTAACGGTCCCGCGTATAAGATGTCGAGCAAGAAGACGTTGAATCGGGGAAAACGGCACGATGCCCGATGGACCCGAGCACACCGACCTCGACCATGACCTCACGCTGAAACTGTGGGGCGGCGATGACACCGCCAAGGCCGAGCTTTTGCACGCTTGGGGCGTCGTCGTCGAGAAGGCGATCCGCAAGGCCTATCCGGCCCTGAAGGGAGATGATCCAGAGGATGTGGTGGCAGAAGGGATCCAACGCTTCTGGCTTTGGCGCGACAAGTACGACCCCAATGTAGCCTCCATCATGACGATGCTCTATATGTTCGCGGAGCAGGTTGCGATTGAACGTCGGACAGGGAAGCTCAACTGGCAGCGCCAGCAGATCCGGGAGCGCGGGGTCGATGCTGACTTTTTCGAGCGGGTCAAAGCTCGGCCGGAGCTGCCCGAACCACCAGACGACGCGGGCCCCAAGCAGTCCCCTTTTCAGAGGCAGTTGGCCGAGTGTTTCTCCAAGCTACCGGCCTTGCAGCAAGACATTCTTCAGGCGTACGGCGACGCGGGTCACTACCCATTGGATGCTACTGCCTTGGGAATCGAGCTTGGCAAGAAGTACAAAGATGGCTCACCGATTCCAGGCGGGACGATCCGGGGCTACAAATCTCGCGCGTGGGAAACGCTCGACCTCTGTATGAAGAAAAAGAACTTCGACCTAGAGGCAATGGGCTATTTCGATGAATGAAAAGAACCCCCAAATGCGGCGTGATTCCCTTCTCCGTCGGGCACTGGTCCCGAAGGGGTTCCGACCGACGAAGGTCGAGGACATCGAGAAGATGCTCCGCGCCATTGGACAGGAGCCGATGACCGACGAGAAGCTGCAGAGGATGCTCCGAAAGATCGAGGGACGGGAACCCATTTTCCCAGAGAGCGATGCAGAACCACCGATCGATTCGTCTGAGCTCAGTGCGGAGGAGAAGGAGCTTGTGGCACACTACCGAGCGCACAACAAGCAGCTTCCTCCTGACCTAGCCAACAAGGTAAAGGCGATGGAGAACCGAGCGGCGCAACCCCCCCCGATAGATGAGCCAGGAAATGGCGGGTGAGTCCAACTGGAAACTGCTTCAGGCCGCGCGGGATGCGGCGCTCGCGAAGGGCGAAGAGATTGCACGCATCTACGGCTACCGAACGGCGCCGGTCGATCCGTTTGCAATCGTGCACGCGGAGCGCGAGCAAATCCATGCTGAGGGTGACGATTTTCGTGATTGCTTCGATGGCCGCCTGAGTTTTCATGGCGGCCGCTTCCTTTTGCTATACAACACCAAGTACGACGCGTGGCCGAGACAAAGCGCCCACCATCCGAAGGTGCGATTCACAGTCGCCCATGAGCTTGGTCACTTCTACCTGGATCGCCATCGGGCCTTCCTTGTGAAGCGGCGACAACCCCTCGGGTTTGTCACCGAGTTCGAGACGGACCAGGAGATCGAACGTCAGGCAGATTCCTTCGCTGCAGGCCTTCTGATGCCGAAGTACCTCGTAGCACCTCGCATCAACTGCGATCTGGAGATTACCCTCGACGGTATCAAGCAAGCAGCCGGCATCTTCGATGTCAGCCTCACGAGCATGATGGTTCGGTGGACCCAACTGTCCGATTTTCCGACGGCAACACTCTGCGTTCGCGGTGGCCGAATCCAATGGGGATTCGTTTCGGAGCGATTCCGCCTGAGCGGGCTATGGCGTGCGCGACGATCCGCCGCCGTCTCTAGCTCGGACGCTCGCGCTTTCATCCAACTCGAGCCATCGTTCTCGCACTTCCGCCAAGACGCGGGGACCGGCTATGCGAGCCAGTGGCTTGACGGTGATGTCGAGCGCTTATCGGTACAGGAGTTCTACGTGGTCATTCCCTATAGCCAGAGCATGATGGTCTTCCTGAGGGCAGACGAAGACGATCTGCCCGCGCGGTTCGAAGATGATGAGTAAGTGCGTGGCGCGTGCGGCCGCCCACACCCCGGCCAGCGGCGAATTGTACAGGTTCCGTGACGACCGACGCCGCGGGAGGGGGGGCGTCGCCGTGCGCGTCGGCAGTCGCCGCAATGCTCCGCCGACCGGGGTGCGGGCTCGCTGTGCCGCTGCGGGCTGCGGGCTTGAGCGGTTCAACGGATCGTGATATCCTGAATCGCCCCCTCGGAGGGCGGCCACGAAACCAGACGGTCGCGCCCGGCCCGCCGCCACTCCGGATGGGCCGGCGCGTCCGCCCGGCCGGGCCGGGGGGCTTCCCCTCCACCTGCACACCGAGCCCGTGCTCCTGTCGGCGGAGCAGGACGGCGACTCCGGGCGCGCTCAGGGGCCGCCCGCCGTCGGCCCGCGTGGTCCGTCGCTCTCCATGTACAATTCGCCGCCGGCAGGAGCATGGGCGGTCGAACGGGCGGGGTCGTGGGTGAGCACACGCGGGAAAAAGGGGCTGTTGAGTGAGGCGCAGACCGTTGTAGAGGTTCTCGATGAGCTAACTCCAAAAACACAACCAGCCGCGTTGGCGGCTGGAGGCTTGCGGGGCGGCAAGGGGTGGGGCAGGTGGGGTGGCGTTCAGCCCTTGACGGGCTCGGGCTTGATGATCTTCACTTCAAGGTGTCCGGCGACGGGGAGGATGATGGTGGCGAGGAACTTGCCGGTCGCATCGAAGAGGTCCGCCGAGCAGCCCCGGCAGGCGCCGTCGAAAGAGCACTCGCCGTAGGTGTCGGTGGTCGTCACCGGCTGCCCCAGGGTCTTGAGCTGGAAGCCTTTCGCGGGAGTTCCCTCGGGGGGGCGGACGACGACGCGGACGTCCTTCGCGGGCACGGGCACCTCGATGGGCCGCGTCTCAATCGTGGGTCCGATGGGCTTGGCGTTCTCGTGCTTGACGAGTATCCAAGTGAAGTAGGCGGTCACGGCGGCGAGGACCAGCAGCCCGAACGTCATCCACGCGATCTTCTTGTTGTCGCTGATCCGACGGCGGCGCTTGGGCTTGGTGTCGGCGGGCTCGGCGGGAGGGGGAGGGGGCGGGAGCGGCGGCATCGGCGGGTTGGTGGGGCGGGTTTCGGACATTGGCGAGACTCCTGAAAAAAACGGGGGGTGGGGAGGAGAGAGCGAACGCGGGGTTTCGGGCTGCGGGCTGTTCAACGGTTCCGGGCCAGGGTCGATGCGGCGCAGGGTTTCCGACCAAACCCGTCTCTACCCATGACGTTTCACACACGCCGCTTGGGACGGTTTGAGTCGTGTGGGCCGATTTTCCCACCGCGCGAAAAAAAACAACGACGAATCTTCCGAATGTGTCCCAGCGAGCAACCCCGCTTCGTCATGGTTGATGTAGCCGTCGACGAACTGCAGCGTCGAGCGGCCTCCCAATCCGTCCAGAAACCAGCAAAGGAAAGAAGCAATGAACCGCATGAACCTGTCGTCCTTGTTCCCCCTCTCCACCGTGAACCTCGCCGCCGCCGCTGGGTGGCCGATGCCGTCTCCGAGCAACCCGATGAACCCGATCAACTCGCCCGTCCCCATGTTCGTCCCCGTCTACTTGCTGCCGCCCGCCGCCCCGGCGCCGTCCCCGATCGCCAGCACGCCGGTGGCGATTCCGACGGAGCAGCCCTTTCTGCCTGCCCCGGGTCTTCCGGGGCCTTTCGGGACTCCGTTCATGCTCGTGGCCTCCAGCCCCGGCATCCCGGTGTCTCTTCACCACGGTTCTGTCCCGAACCCCGCGGCCCAGTCCTCGCCCGCGATCTTCCTCGTGCCTGTCTCGATGCCACTGCCCCAGCCCACTCCTCGCTTCGCTCCCGCGCCGGGTCCGGTGGGTCTGCCGACGCTGGCACCGGCACCCGGGCACCCGGCGTTCTGGCCCGCGTCACCGGTGGGGCCGATGCCGATCGGACCGGCTCCTCAGCCCGCGCCCGCTGCGGTTCCGATGAACGGTTTCCCCTCTCCTCAGACGATCGGGCCAGACCTTCCGGGGCAGCCGAGCATCACTCCTGCGTCGCCTTCGCCGGTCCCGTCCGTGCTTCCGATCGTCGGATACGTGGTCCAGCCGCTCCCCACCCCACCGGGCGCAGCGCCGCTGTACGCCACGCTCCTGCCGATCTTCGGCATGACTCCCAACCCGGTCCCCACGCCGACCGCTGGCAGCATGATGCCCCCGCCTCCGCCCGCCCCGTCGCCATTCCCCGACGTAGCGGGCCGCGTGGGGGCGGCTCACGACCTCTCTCCGCAGTATCCGAACGGCGCGGGCGTTATCGCTGATCTGCGCGCCGTTCGAGATTGTCGAGCGGTTTCTCAGACTCCTCCTGAGGGAGCAGTCGGAGGCCGCGGTGTGGGAGTCGGTGCAGATCCTCAGCAGCCGGTCGGACGGGGATCGCGTCCGGGCCGTGGCCCGGTCGTTGACGGGCATCCGGCGGGCCCGGCTTCAAGCGGAGATGCGCCTTCGGTTCGCCCGGTGCGCAAGCCCCGCCCCGCGATGAACGGCAAGCACTGACATAAGACCCCCCACACGACCCCGCGCGGAAGTGCTGGGTCCGTGTTTTCTGACTATGGAGGCTAAGTTAGGGTAGGATATGCACCACCCATGACGGGCAGCCCTACTAACCCCGCCGACAAGTCCCGAGGCAAGGCAAGGCCGCCTCAGCGGAAACTGCGTCGGGCCGATGGGACGCTCGATCCTGAAGCCAAAGTTCCGATGTCGCTCGAGGAGTGCTTCGACGGCCCGTTCGCCGACGATGTCGCTGACAAGGCGTGGCGATTGACCCTTAAGGCGCTGCGCCGACGCTGCCGCGAGGACCAGGAAGTCGCGAACCACTTTGACGACTCAATTGATTATCATGAGAGGCGTGCGCATTGGGCGATCCCTCCGGTCGCGTGGTCAGACCAGATTCAGGGCAAGGCCGTCCTGTTCTGGGTGGACGAGGACCGGAAGAGAAAGGGGCGGCCAAATACGGAATCGGCAGTCGGCGACTTCATCGCGGAGATCAAAGCGGACATCCAACCGCAGCCTGACCGCGTTGCGATGGCCAACGAGTCCAACGACGGAGCGCACGAATTCTTGGATCGTCGTTACGCGGGGCCGTTAGAATATCACCTCGTCGGGGCGGACATCATGCGCCTTTACGCGGACATGCTGGTAGCTGACGAGGCAGAGCGGGGCGATCTCTGCCGAGATCTTCGCGCACAGGTCTGCACTTGGTGCGGCGACGGAGACGGGCGCCTCCGGAGGGCCGCCGTCCTCTGGCCGCAGGTGTGCGCCGTGTTTCACGTCGAGGATCCGTCGTACAGGGCGCAGTCCTTTATGGACCAGCCGCTGCGGCGGTTCGCCGCGGCCTCCCAACTCGTGACCGATGGCCAGGATTCGCGACTGCTCCCCGCGTTCTGGTTGATGGAGTGGGGATGGGGGCGCGCAGAAGCCCTCCAGATTGCTGGGCTCGCCAACACCCCCAGATGGATGAAGGCGATCAACCGCTTCAAGGAGTACGTGGACCGCGACGCCCCTGCGATCACCCTGAAGAAGGACGACGACGATCCGGCCCCCGATCCCTTGTTGGCGCATATCCCGCCCCTGCGCACGGTGGACGCCTCGTGAGTCGGAAACGCCCCGTGCACCGTAGAGAACGTGCGTTGCACGGAGGAGTTCTGCACTCCGCGGTTGGTGGCCGTTTGCGTGAAGGGGGTCCCCTCGAACGACCGATAGCTCCAGTGAGTGAAGCAACCGGGCGAAAGATTCGCCCCACAGCAATCGACAGGCTGGCACGGGACAGGATGAGGCCCTATACTCGGCCCCACCGCCCCGCGCAAACCGTCGACGGCAGGGAGGCATGACGCCATGACACCATCCGAAACCGCAGACTTCAAGAAGTTCACGTTTCGCATCGACGTGGCGATCGCCGACGCGGAACGATGTGATTCGGACCCGACCGAGATTCTCGGCGGGATACTGGAAGACGCGATGAAGAGCGTGGTGTTTGTGCATGTCAAGCGTTACTGCGGGCGGCGGCTTGCGGCGCTACGTGCCAAGCGGACGCTGGCCCAAGCGCAAGTCGGCGTGACGGCCCGTTCGCCTGGACGAGCAGCGGCAGCCCTCGCGGTTCGCCAGACGGTCCAGGCTCCCGCAGACTTCGTCCACTAGTCATCGCCAAGTTGGATACAGAATCAACTGCACCCGTCGCTTTTGGAGCGGCGGTGGTTTCAGTTGATTCCTGAATCCTCTCTCAAGTTGGCCTGGGTTTCCGTCGATCCCGCTCGAAGTGTCCCCCGCGTGCCGGTCAACGGCTCGGGCAGCGGGGGTCGTTCACTCCCGGCGAGCCGACGAACACGGTGCGCACGCCTCCGACCCGGCTCGGAGTGCCGGGCCACCCATGAGAGGAGAACCAGAGTCATGGCCGACTACATCCCCGCCCCCGACGCCGACTTCAACGCCTGGCAGATCAACTTCGTCACCTACGCCAATGCCAACCTCGCCGCACTCGGACTCGTCGCCGCCGACCTGACCCCCGTCACCGCCGCCCAGGCCACCTGGGCCACCGCCTACCCCGCCCATGTCGCCGCCGTCGCCGCCGCCCAGTCCGCCAAGCAGGCCAAGTCCGGCGCCCGCAACGCCTACGTCGCGGTCGTCCGCGCCCTGGTCCGCCGCCTCCAGGCCTCTCCCTCCGTCTCCGACGCCGAGCGGGCCTCCCTGGGGATCACCGTCCCCGGCCAGGGCGGCCCCATCCCCGCGCCCAACTCGCGGCCGCTGGTCGCCGTCGAGTGCGGCCAGCGCCTCCAGCACACCCTCCGCTTCGTGGACGAGAACTCCCCCACCCGCCGCGCCAAGCCCGACGGGGTGCTGGGCGCGGAGATCTGGGCCAAGGTCGGCACCGCCCCGCCGGTGAACGAGGCCGAGCTGCGGTTCGTCGCCGTGGATACCGCCACGCCCTACACCCTCAACTTCGAGTCCGCCGACGGCGGCAAGAACGCCTACTACTGGCTCCGCTGGGTCAGCCCCACCGGCCAGCGCGGGCCGTGGAGCGAGCAGGCGGCCGCCACCATCGCCGCCTAAGACGATGGGGGCGAGGGAGGGGGGGCCACCATCGCCGCGTAAGAGGAGCGCTTTGCCACAGAGAACACGGTGGGCACGGAGAAGAGAAACCCCTTGCTTGAAGAAAGAGGCGGGCCTTGCGGCTCGCCTCTTTTCATGGCCTCGAACCCGGCCCCTGTCTTCTCTGAGTTCTCTGTGCCTCTGTGGTACAACTACGCCGACGCCGCCTTGGCCGCCCGCGCGCTCTGCACCTTCCGCCGCCGCTGCAGCTCGGCGTCGACGAACCCCTCGATCTCGCCGCGGAGCACCCGCTCGTAGTCGCTGGACTCAAAGCCGGTCCGGTGGTCCTTCACGCGGTTGTCGTAGAAGACGTACGAGCGGATCTGGGTTCCCCAGCCGCGCTCGACGGCGCCGCCGGTGGCGTCGGAGATCTCCTTCTCGCGCCGCTCCTCCTCTATCTGCTCGAGCTTGGCCTGCAGAACCGAGAGGGCCTGCTTCCTGTTCTGCGGCTGATCGCGGTAGGTGCTCGCGACGACCATGATGCCGGTGGGCTTGTGCACAAGCCGGATGGCGGTGGCGACCTTGTTGACGTTCTGGCCGCCGGGGCCGCTGGCGCGGACGAAGGGCGTAATCTCGAGGTCCTTCTCGGGGATCTCCAGCGACACATCGTCGAACTCGGGCGTGACGTCGACGGTGGCGAAGCTGGTCTGGCGCTTGCCCTGGGCGTTGAAGGGCGAGACGCGGGCGAGGCGGTGGGTGCCGCGCTCGCAGGCCATGTAGCCGAAGGCAAACGGGCCCTTGATGTGCAGGGTGACGGCGTCGAGGCCGACCTCCGAGCCGAAACTCTTGGCGATCTCCTCGACCTCGAACCCCATCCGCTCCCAGTAGAAGATGTACATGCGGAAGAGCATGTCGGCCCAGTCGTTGGCCTCGGTGCCCCCGTCGCCGGCGGAGATGGTGACGAAGCAGTTGCGGTGGTCGTGCTTGCCGGAGAGCAGCGACTGCAGCTCGATCTTCTCCATGCGCCCGACGAGGTCGAAGAGCTTCTCGTCGGCCTCGGTCAGCAGCTCCTTGTCGGGCTGGCCGGAAACGCCGGATTCACGGGCCATCTCGTAGCCGACCTTGGCGTCCTCGAAATCGGAGATGGCCTTCGTGAGGGGATCCAGCTGGGCCTTGAGGCCCTTCAGCCGCGCGACGGTCTTCCGGGCCTCATCGGGCTTGTCCCAGAAGTTGGTCGCCTGCATGGCTTGTTCGGTGTCCCTCAGGCGGGCGAGCTTGGATTCGTAGTCAAAGCGAGTCGCGGATGGTCAAGATCCGCGCCTCGAGGTCGTTGATGATGGGTTGGTGCGCGTCGAAGTGCATGGGTTTTTCCTGATGGGAGAGGTGACTGTAGGCGGCGGGAGATGAGAGACGAAAGTCGATGGGTTCCCGGCGTCCGTTTCCGGCGACGCGGGCTTTCTATCTTTGTTCTGCGCCAACTCGGATCCCCCGCGGCGTTGTTCCTTCGACACCCTCTCGGAGCCCCCTCACATGCGCAACCCCATCCGAACCAGCACCGCACTGTTCGTCCTTTCCGGCCTCCTTGCGTCCGCCGCGCCGGCGCCCGCCCAGTCGCCGCCGGAACAAGCCGGCTCGCGCTCGCAGCTCTCCAAGAACGCGGGCCCGGTCGTCAGCATCGATTTCCCGGGCGGCACGATCAACGACTTCATCAAGGCGGTGCAGAAGGCCGCCGCCCCCGCCGCCGTCAACGTCATCCGGCCCGCCGAGGCGGCCTCCGTCCAGGCCCCGCCGATCTCCCTCCGCAACGTCACCGTCAAGACCGCCCTCGAGTCGCTGCGCTTTGCCTTCCAGGACTCCGGCGAGCACCGCTTCCAGGTTGAGGACTTCGGTGGCGATGCGGGCTCCGAACCGGTCTACGCCGTTCGGTACGGCCGCATGAGTTCCCGCGCGGCCGCCCCTCCGCCCGCCGACGATCGGACGATCGAGGTGTTCTCGATCCGCGACCTGATCGAACCGACCAACCCCGGCGCGGACCCGTCCGGCACCATCTCGCGCGACCACATCCTCTCCGCCGTGGACACCGCGCTGCGCCTGGACGACCGGCAGAACGAAACGCCGCCGGAGATCAAGTACCACCAGGATACGGGGCTGCTGATTGTCCGCGGCACGGGGGAGCAGGTGAACCTCATCCGGGCGCTGCTCCTGCGGGTGCGGGACGATGCCAAGTCGCGCCGGTCCGACGCCGAGGTGTTCGGCAGCCAGCTTCGCGGCCTCGAGGGGGAGCTCCGCCGGATGATGACCGAGCTGGACGTCAAAAAGAAAGAGGCCGATATGTTGAAGGCTCGGCTGGACCGTTCCCGGAAGCTGCGAGACGCAGGCACGGCCAGCGAGGACGAACTGGCCGCGATCGAGCTCCAGTACACCAGGGGCATGGGCGAGGTGCAGATGGTCTCGGCCCGGATCGAGCAGCTCGAGCAGGAGATCAAGGCCAGAAGGGAGGCCAGACCCGCCACGGCCGAGCCGACCACCGCCGTGTACGACCTGGCCGACCTCGCCGCCGCCGGCGCCGAGCTGGAGGCGCTCGCGCAGACCCTGACCGGCGGGAACGTCCAACAGGGCCCGGACAAGGGCAAGGGCTTCTCGCTGGTGGTCACGGCGCCGGAGGCCGGGCAGGAGCTCTTCAAGCAAGCACTCGCGGCGGTCCGGAAGGCCGTGGGCACCGCCGCCAAGAAGACCGGCGCCCGTTAGTATTGGAGACCGTGCCGACGCCCTCTCTCACAGCCCCGCCCCCAGCCCTGCGGCGACTTGGCGTGCTGATGCCCGACACCCCGCCGGCGAGCACGAGCAGCACCGGGCCGGCGACCGTCCACGAGGCGGGCCCGTCCGGCGGTGTCTTGTCGACGGGCGCGGGATTCGTGCCGTCGCTGGTGGCGGCGATCTCGCGCGGCGACACGGGGGCGCTCTCGGTGTTCTACGAGACGTGGTTCGACGGCGCGTTCGATACCGCCCGCTCGGTCACACGCCGCGACGAGTCGTTCTGCATGGACATCGTGCAGGACGCAATGCTGCGGGCGATCAGGTCGCTCCGTCCATCGCTGGGGCTGCGTGAGAAGGGCGACCTTGACCGGTGGATGACCCGCGTGGTGCACACGACGGCGCTGGACCACCTACGCCGGGAATCGCGCCGGCTGGCGCGCCAGACGCGCAGGGCGAGCGACGAGGCGCACCGTCGCGCCGGCACCGGCCAGAGCGAGCCCTCCGACGCCGCGGAGCTGAGCGAACAGATCCAGTGGCTGCGCGCACGGCTTGACGAACTCACCCAGAGCGACCGCGAACTGCTCGCGCTCCGCTTCTCGCACGAGCATTCGCTGGAATCGAGCGGACGGGCGTCGGGGATGACCGGGGCCGCCGCGCACGGGCGCATCCGGCGCCTCCTCGAACGCCTCCGCGGCTCAACGAAGGAGTCTTCGCATGAACGCTGATCAGCCCCCCCCGCTCCCGCCCGCTTCTTCCTCAACCGATCTTGCCGGGCGCTCGCGATATTCCGCCGAGGGCCTGCGCCGGAAGCGCGTAATGCTCGCGGAGCTCCAGGGCGCGATGGTCCGCCGTCGATGTCAGCGCAGCGCGGCCCGGGCCGGCGCCGTTGGTGCGGTCCCCGCGCTGGCGATCGGCGTGGCCACGTGGATGCTCATCCACACGGGCGGGGGCCCCACCGGGCGGAACCTCGCTAGGGAGGCGACGGGGTCGGTGCCCTCTGAAACTCCGCCCTTGGCGCCGCGGCCGGTGATGACGCGGGCCCGCCTCGAATGTGTCCAGACCGACCCGGAGCGGGTGCACCGCTTCATCGTGTCGGCGCCCGCGAAGCCGCTTGTCCCGATCGACGACGACGAGCTCCTCGAGGCGCTCGCGCAGGCCGGCGCCCGCTGCGGAATTGTCCGTTCCGGCAGCCGGGTCCTCGTCACCGACAACACCAATGGCGATGAACTGAGGGTCAAGCCGCTGGGCCGCGGCGAGCCCGCTGCCCCCCCGGCCGGGCCCGGGGCGATGCGCGCTGCCGGGGGCGCCGGCGCGGTATAGTCGGGCGCAATGTCGCGAGTTGCGATTATTCTTGCCCAGGCCGCGCAGGCGAGCGGTGCCCCACCGGGTCTTTCGCCCCGCATCAAGGTCTGGGCGCTGCTGCTGTTCCTTCTGATGATGATCATCATCGCGCTGACGGCCATCGCCTTGCTCGTGGCGATTCGACGGCGCGGGCGGGCGGGGCGGGGCGCGGATGGCGGCGCCGGCCCGCGCCGGCACAAGCAGACGACCGATCCGTGGTCGGAGGCCGCCAACCGGTTGAAGCTGGAAAAGAAGGAGAATGAGAGCGAGCACGTCTCGACGGGCGACACGGTGGACATCGATCCGTCCGAGCTGTCGCCGGGCGATGTCGAGCCCGATTCGCACGACGACGACGACCGCGGCAAGGACGACGGCGATACGAAGCACAACGGCGAAAACGGGCACAACAAGCCGAAGGAGCCGCGGAAATGAGCGGGAAATCGCGCCCGGTGGCGGTGGTCACCGGCGGGGCGCGCCGGGTGGGAAAGGCGATTGTGCAGGCGCTGTGCGCGGCGGGGTGCGACGCGGTCGTGACGTACAACCACAGCCAGAACGAGGCGGAGCACGCCGCGGAGGCGTGGCGGGCGACGGGCGCGACGGTGGAGCTGGTGCGTTTGGACCTGAAAAACACGGGAGAAACGGAGCGTTTCGCGGCGAGGCTGTCGCGGGAACGGGCGCGGCTGGACGTGCTGGTGCACAACGCGTCGATCTACTCGCCGTCGCCTTTGGCGACGGTGACGGAGGCGGAGGCGCTGCGGTTCTACCGCGTCAATGCGCTGGCGCCGCTGATGCTCACCAGGGGAATGGCGGCGCGGCTTTCGGAGTCGCAACTCGTTGGTGGAGCGGCAGTTATAGCGATGGCGGACATTCATGCGATGGGGTTGCCCAGGCGGGATTTCGTGGCGTATTCGATGTCGAAGGCGGCGCTGGTGGAGATGGTTCGCGCGCTGGCGGTGGAGCTGGCTCCGAGGGTGCGGGTGAACGGGGTGGCGCCGGGGGTGGTGGCATGGCCGGAGCATGGGCCGGGGGCGCAGGAACGCGCGCAAGTCGAGTACCTGTCGAGAGTTCCGCTCGGCCGCTCGGGGACGCCGGAGGACGCGGCGGGGGCGGTGAAGTGGCTGGCGCTGGAGGCGACGTACGTGACGGGGCAGGTGATCAGGCTGGATGGGGGGCGGTCCCTGCGGTAGGTCGCCGATTTGGGGGAGGGCCCGATCTGCGCGCCCAAACGGGGGAATACCCCATGAAAACGGCGCGTTTTTTGGCACGTTCGGTGGACTAACCACGATGTTCCGCGAGGTTCCCCAAGCAGCGATCGGGCGGTTGGCGGGCCGGCGGGGATCGCGGCTGGATAATCCCCGGGTGTGGGGAGTGAGTTGCCTGGATGGCCGCGACCGGGACAACGTGCGCGGCTTGCCGGACTTCGAACCCAACTTCGAAGGCGATCTCACCTGACTGGCTACTTGTGCGAAGCGAACGGCGCGGTCTTGGCGATCTCGCCGCGGACCTGTTCAACGAACGGCTCGAAGTTCTTCGGACTCTTCTTCGCGAGAGACTCGTAGACCGCGAGCGCATCGTTGAAGCACACGAGCGCCGCGTCGGGATCGGGGACGCGGACGAGGACGGTGCCCAGTGATTCGCGCGCCTTGGCCCATTCAAACTGGTATTGCGTGTTCTCCGGGCTTGCCTGCTTGAGCTCGGACGCCGCGGTGAGATAGGAGGTGTACTGGCGTCTCGCTTCCTCGATGTCGTCGCGTCGAATGGCCAGGTCGCCGAGGGCGCACTGAGTCTGCGCGAGATCGAGGACGGCGCGGAGGTCGCTCGGGTCACCCTCGGCGAGTTCGCGTGCGGTCGTATAGGCCGCGCGGAGGTGCTGCTCCGCGCCGTCGAGATCCTCGGTTGCGAGCAGGACGCCGGCGATCTCCTGGCGGGCCTTGAGCAGATCGCGCTTGGCACGTGCGCTGTCGGGGGCCAACCTGACGAGTTCAAGCCGGTGCCTGAGCGCCGCATCGTACTGGGCTTTGGCCTCCTCGAACTGCTGCTGGCTGAACGCCCACTTGCCGCGCTTCGCGCAGGCGACTGAGATGTCGCGGAGAAGGTCGGCGTTGGCGGGGTCGGCCTTCAGCAAGTCTTCGCGGGTCTGATAGGCGATCGTGTAGTGCCGGAGCGCCGCGGAGGAATCCGAATGGAGCTCCAGATCGGCGAGTTTGTTGTACGCGGTCGCGAGAAGGCGGCGTGTCGCCACGGCGCCGTCCGATCGAGAGATGGGCTCGAGGATCGAGAGGGCCTCGTTGGCGGCGGCGAGGGCGGCGGGGGATTCGCCGGCGATCTCCAGCGCATCGGCGAGCCGGATATTCGCCGCGGCGAGGTCCAGGCTGATCGCGGGATCGCCGGGACCCTGGGCAAGCGTGCGGAGGAGGTCGATCGACTTGCGGATACTCTCCGCGGCGGCGGCCGGGTCGCCCTTGCCGCCGGATCGAACGCCGCCCTGCAGCGCCGCGAGATTCGAGTAGGCCGCCGCGAGCTCCCTCCTGAGCTGCGGATCACCCTTGGAGTCGGCCTCGGCCTCGCGGAGATACTCGACGGTGCTGGCCGCGAGCTGCTCGCGCGAAGGGAGCGCGCCGGCCAGCTTGCTGAGGTCGGGGACGACCTCGAGCAGCTTGCGCGCCAGCATTCCCGCGCGCCGGCGCTCGTTGTCGGCACGGTCGCGCTGCTGCTCGGCGGCCTTCTGTGCGGCGACGGCGACGACGCTTGCCTGTCTGGCGATCGTGGCCTGGCGCGAGGCCTCTCTCCATGCGATGCCGGTGACGACGATACCGGCGAGGAGAAGAAGGAACACGGCGGCCGCGGTAGCAACCCCGGCGCGGTTGCGCTGGAGGAACTTGGCGGCGCGGTAGGACCATTGGTCGGGGCGGGCGATGACGGGGAGGCCGGTGAGGTGGCGCTGGATGTCCTGGGCGAACTGCTCGACGGAGGAGTAGCGGCGGCGCGGGACCTTGCGGAGGGCCATGAGGACGATGTTGTCAATGTCGCCGGCGAGGCGGCGCTTGAGTTTGTGGGGCTGGCCGTGGCGGGTCTTGGCGACGAGCCTGGGGTCGATGAGGCGGGTGGTGCCGTCGCCGCGGGAGACGGTCTCTGCCTTGGTGACGCGGGTGCTGGGGCGCTCGGGCTCGACCTCGCAGATGACGCGGATGATCTCCTCGTGCAGGCGGCTCTTGAACTGGTAGGGGGCGTGGCCGGTGAGGAGCTCGTAGAGGAGGACGCCGAGGGAGTAGACGTCGCTGGAGGTGGAGACGGGCTTGCCGGCGACCTGCTCGGGGCTGGCGTACTCGGGGGTCATGAGGCGGATCTCGGGCCCGGTCATGATGGAGAAGGCGGAGAGCTCCGGGTTGAGCATCTTGGCGATGCCGAAGTCGAGGAGCTTGGGCTCGCCATCGGCGCCAACGAGGATGTTGCCGGGCTTGAGGTCGCGGTGGACGATGAGGTTCTGGTGCGCGTAGTGGACGGCGGAGCAGACCTTGGCGAAGAGGCCGAGGCGCTCGACGATGGAGAGCTCCTGCGCATCGCAGAAGCGGTCGATGGGCTCGCCCTCGATGTACTCCATGACGAAGTAGGGGAGGCCCTCGGGGGTGGCGCCGGCGTCCATGACGCGGGCGATGTTGGGATGGCTGAGGGCGGTGAGGACCTGGCGCTCGAGGTCGAAGCGGCGGAGGATGTCGGCGGTGTCCATGCCGCGGCGGATGAGCTTGATGGCGACGCGCTTCTTGATCTGGTCATCGTCGCGAACGGCGAGGAGGACGGAGCCCATGCCGCCGCGGCCGATCTCGCGGAAGACGCGGTAGGGGCCGATGCGGTCGGGGATATCGGGACCGGCGAAGAAACCCGTGCCGGCCGGCACAGGGGTCTGGACCGTCGGTTCGGCGCCCGGGTCCTTGTCAAGCAGAGCCTGCACCTCGCGGCGGAGGTCGAGATCACCGCCGCATTTCATCTCGAGAAAGGCCGGGCGTTCTTCGGGATCGAGCCGACACACGCAGTTGAAGAGCTCGGCGATCCGCTGATGGCGTTGGGCTGACATGACTTCTCACGATTCGAGGCGAGCCCTGAGCCAGGCGAGAGCGAAGCGCCATTCTGCTTTGATCGTCGTCTCGGACACAGCCAGAACCTGGGCGGCCTCCTCCACACCCAAGCCGCCGAAAACGCGGAGCTCGACAATGCGGGCCCGGCGCTCATTGAGGGCGGCGAGCTCGTTGAGGGCATGGTCGAGATCCATGAAGTCCACGGGACCGGGGATGGAGCGGTGCACCGCGCACTCGATGAGAGTGAGCGGTCGCTGACCTCCGGCGCGCTTGGCGGCCCGGCGGCCACGGGCGTAATCCACAAGTACGCGTCGGATCGTCGTGGACGCGACCGCAAGAAAATGGGCTCGCGAGCGGCAATCGATCTGGTCAGCGCCGATGAGGCGGAGGACCGCCTCGTTGACGAGTGCGGTTGGTTGCAGGGTGTGTCCGGGGTTCTCCCTCGCCATGTGACGGCCCGCGATCACGCGGAGTTCGTCGTAGACCAGGGGCATGAGCCGGTCCAGCGCCGAGCGATCGCCGCGGCTGATCTGCCGCAGGATGCGGGTCACGTCGGTCGCGGCGGTCGTGGGCATGCGGTCACCTCGGGAGGTTGAGCAGCCCGCAGTGTACCAGAGCGAGGGGAGGCAACCAAGCTGCGTAAGTACCTCCCTTGCAGGTACTTGCAGCAATTTCCGCGCGAATGCCAAAGGCTGCGTGTTTTTTCTTCACCCCTGTTGCGCGGTTTCTTCGCTTTGAGGGTGGGCCTGTGGAGAGGGCGGCTCAGAAAGGAGGTGCTCGAGCGTAATGAACCGCAGATTGACCCGCTCCCACGCCGTTGAACGCTCCGAAGGGCCGGCGTGGGAGCGGTGTTCGGGCCTGAGGGGAGAGGCAGGGGACGCGGCCTGACCAGGCCGCCGTTGGAACCGGCGGATGAGTGCTCGACCGAGGTGCAGTGGGCGCCGCGGCGGATCTCGCTCCGGAATGGTGATCTCTAGTAGACAAAAGGAGACCAGAAATGACTATCAGGAGGCGCCTTGCCGGCGCTGTGTGCATCTCGACGCTGTTGGCCGCGGCCGGGCTGGGGCCAATCAGCACTGCCCGGGCCCAGCCCGGCGGTTGCCCCGCTGACTGGGACCGGAACGGTGTGCTGAACAGCGAGGACTTCTTTGCCTATCTCAACGCATTCTTCGCGGGCAACGCCGACTTCAATCTCGACGGTGTCACAAACTCGCAGGACTTCTTTGACTACCTGGCGCAGTTCTTCAGCGGCTGTCCGCAAGGCGGCAGAACGCGGATGGTGGTGCTCGGCGACAGCCTCTCGGATGTCGGCCGGCACTTCGCGTTGTACGGCACTCCCGCGGCCCCGAACTGGCAGGGCCGGTTCTCTGACGGCCCGGTCTGGGTGGAGCGTCTGGCGGAGGGTCTGGGGATCGCGCCTGCCGAAGTGCGAAACTACGCGATCGGCGGCGCGACCTCGGGCGAGGACAACTGCTGCACACCGGGTGCACCGAGCCTGCTCGACGAGCTGAGGGAATACGCCGCGGACGTGCAGGAGCAAGGGCCGCCGACGGCGGATGCGGTGTACGTCCTCTGGATCGGCGGCAACGACTTCGAGCTCTGGAGGCAGAACCAGCCGGAGAGCGGCGGGCCCGAGGTGCTCATCTCCGGCGCGATGCAGAACATCGCGCAGGTGATCACCACGCTTGCGACGAACGGCGCTCATCGGATCCTGGTGGCGAACCTGCCGGATCTGGGGCGAATCCCCAGGGTCCAGGGCATGGATCCTCAGACCGCCGCGCTGGCGACGGTGGGCACCGTGCTGTTCAACACCAATCTCTCCTGGACGCTCGGCCAGCTCGAAGCAGACCTTCACGTCGACATCATTCAGTTCGACGTCTTCTCGCTCTTCGAGCAGATCGTCGACAGTCCCGGCGCGTTCGGATTCACGGATGCCACCACGGCCTGCCTGCCGCCGGACAGCGTCACGCCCTGCCAGTCTCCCGGTGCACACGTCTTCTGGGACGCGGTGCATCCAAGCGCGGCGGCGCATCAACTGTTGGCGACGCAGGCTCAAGCGGCCATCATCAGCGGCGGTGAGCCGCTCCCGCCGGCCGTGTGCGAGCCGAACCCGTACTCGGTCACGATCACCACCCCGTCCGGTGCGTTCACGACGGCGGCAACGACCCAGGTCAGCGGCGTGATCAACCCCGTCCCCGCGAGCGGCGCGGAAGTCCTGGTCAACCATGTGCCGGTCGCGTTCGGGGCTGACGGCAGATTCGTGGCTGACGTCGGCCTCTCCGCGGGGCAACTCGAGAATGCCGTGGTCGCGGAGCTCAGTGTTGATGGGCGCGTCGTCGATCGCGACCGGATCATGGTGTTCCAAGGAGCGTCCATCGCGCCGGGGGAGACTGTCTCGAACGCGGTGCTGGCGTCCCTAAACTCAGGCGGCGTCTCGGTGCTCCAGGACGAGTTGATGTACCAACTGACGCAGCGGGGGCTGATCAACTTGTGGCCGTATATTCCGAATCCGCTCACCAGCGGGTACGTACCCGACGGGTTCCTCGGCTGCGACATCGGCTGGGTCGTGACGCCGACGTTCATCAACTACTCTTGTGCAACCGCCAACATCGAGCTTCATCAGGGGTTCGTGCGGGCTCGTTTCCGGTTGCACGATATTGCGCTGGGAGTCCACCTCCATGGGTGGCTCGAGGGCGACTTCTGCCCCGACCCCGGCCTGGATTGCGACGGTGAGATCTACGTCGGAAACGCGGGTGCGTACATCGACCTTGCGGTCGAGCCCCGAGCGGGCGGCAACCCGGGTGAAGTGAATGTCCGCGCCATCACCGACCTGCTCGCGGATCCTCCTTTCAACGTGCAGGTGCTCGTCAGCGACTGCAACCCGGACTTCAACGACATCATCAGGGACCAAGTTCAACAGGTTGCCGTCACCGAGGTCAACCAGCGCATCCAGTCCGGCATCCACGGATCGCTGCTTGATGGGAATGTGATTGCTGATCAGCTCGAGCAGATCATCGCGAGACTCTCCATCAGCGGGCCCCTCGGCGACGCCCTGG
>JBGPJM010000063.1:0-21873 GCA_041485385.1 Phycisphaerae bacterium
GGTCTTGCCCACGCCGGCCTCACCGAGCAGCACCGGGTTGTTCTTCGTTCGCCGGCAGAGGATTTGAATGAGGCGGACGATCTCCTTGGCCCGGCCGATCACCGGGTCCAGCGATCCGTCACGGGCCAGCTCGGTCAGGTCGCGGCCGAAAGAATCGAGCGCGGGCGTCTTGCTGCGGCCCTTCTTGTCGCCCTGCTCGCCTTCTTTCCCGGCGTTCCCGCCGCCGTTGCTTTCTTTTGCTTCTTCTGGTTCCACGCCGGCACCCAATAGGTTGAGGACTTCTTCGCGGACCTCTTCGAGCTTCAGCCCCAGGTTCATCAGCACCTGCGCGGCGACGCCGTCGTGCTCGCGCAGCAGCCCCAGCAGCAGGTGCTCGGTGCCGACGTAGTTATGGTTCAGGTTCCGCGCTTCCTCGATGGCGTACTCGATCACCTTCTTGGCGCGCGGCGTCTGGGGCAGCTTGCCCATCGTCACCATGTCCGGGCCCGACTTGACGAGCTTCTCCACCTCAAGGCGAACCTTCCGCAGGTCCACGTCGAGGTTCTTCAGCACGTTGGCACCCACCCCGGACCCCTCCTTCACCAATCCCAGGAGGATGTGCTCGGTCCCGATGTACTCGTGGTTGAACCGCTGCGCTTCCTGGTTGGCCAGGGCCATCACCTTGCGAGCGCGGTCTGTAAAGCGTTCGAACATTGCGCACTCTCCTGCGGCCCGGTCCGGACGGAACCCGATCCGCGTTGTGCTCCCGGGCGTCGTGGGCCGGGGTGCGTGTCTTGAACCGGGGAGAGGAACGTCGGCGGGCACGCAGCCATTCCCGGCGCCCCAACTTATCAGACGAGTGTAGGCGAGCGTGGGGGGCGCACTGCCTGCACCGCGAGTCGTGCTGCCGCATTGCGCACGGCCAATAGACCCACCTTATCGACTGCACGGGGCATGCCATTATCCCAAACGGCATCACGACCCGACCCAGCGCGTTTTTGATGCATTCCAGATCGGGCGGCACGCCGGGGAGGCGGCCTCGATTCGGGCCGGGGCCCGGCCCTGCCAGGATGGCAGGGAGACACGCCCAGGACGATGTCGCGAAAAATCGGGTCGAGGGCTACCTCCGGTCGAGCGAACGAGTCAGCGCCGGATCGCCAACGATGTCGATGGGGATGGTCGCCTCCGCGCTGGCGCCGCTCTGCCGGTCGCGCACGGTGACCTTGAGGTTGTAGCGCCCCAGCGACAGCGTCGCGGGCAGTTGAACCCGGCGGACGAGGTAATAGTCGGCCCGCTTCTCTCTCGCGACGTCGCGCACGCCCTCCTCGGGGCGATTCCAGACCTCCAGGTTGTCCGAATCATGGAAGAGGCTGATCGACTCGCCGAGGTCGACCGCCCAATCGACGCCGTCGTCCTGGGTCATCGCGGCGGGGGTCGGGCCGCTGTCGAACATCGCGCCGATGGCGGCCTTGAAGCCGCGCAGCGTCGGCGCCTTCTTCGACGGCGCGCCGGTGCGCCGCTTGCCGGCGCCCTCGGTCGCACCGCTGCTCCGCCCGCCCGCGCCATCGCTTGCGCCCGACAGATCCCGCTGCGCGAAGTTCTCCACGGCGACGTACAGGATCGCCGTGTGCGACGTCCCTTGCATGAACACGTTGCTTGCGAACGGCGTGTACCTCCCGAAACTCTCTACGCTCGTGCAAAGCACCGCCTGGGCGATCGCCATCGGCTGCTGCGAGCCCAGATCCGCGGCGTGCTCGCTCAGCACGCGCGACACGGCCCGCGGGTCGATGGGTGGCGGCGTCACGTCGCCGGGCGCCGCCTCGGGTGCCAGCCGGCGGAACATCTCCCGGAGCGTCTGGAGCGTGCGGGCCTCCGGGGGCGAAGCGGCCTGCATCGCCGCGCGAAGCTCAGGCTCCACACCACCGGGGTGGATCATGTCCAGCGCCAGCAGGCGGATCCCCTCGCGGAGCGGGTCGGTCCCCATGGCCCCGGCGCCCTCGGCGCGGGCCTGGTCCTGCAGTGCCTGCGCAAGCTCGCCGATCAGGCGGTCGCGCCGGCTCTGCGGCGACTCGTTGGCGGGTTGTGCCGCGGGGCTGTTCTCCGATGAGGACTTGCTGGCGGTGTCATGCGCCTGCCCCGGCGCCGTGCCTTCGGCGGTCTCGCCGATCGGCTCGTTGGTGTCCACCGATGTTGCGCTCGCCTCCGGCTCGGCGGTGGCCGGAGCCGCTTCGGGCTGGGTGGGCTCGACCGGCGGCAAGCCCGCATCGCGGGCGATCTGCTGGGTCGCCCCACCCGGCGTCTGCCACGTGCCCGCATCGACGCGGTCCAGCAGCTGCCGCATGTCGAGCGCCGCCTTGTTCAAGTCGCTGGTCGCCGACGGCGCCGGGAGGGGGGCGGCGGCGAGCGGGCGCGCGCCGGCCTCCTCGGCCTTCATCGCCCTGGCTTGCCCCGGGCGACTCGGTGGCGAGAAGCCCGAGCTGGCGCACGCCGCAAGGTAGAGGCAACCGCTGGCCAGGAGAAGCATGCTCACCGGCCCCGCGCCCCGGGCCAGGCCCGCAGCCCGGCGCAGCCCCGCTGCGCTGAGGGTGACCCGCGCACGAGCGGTCGAGAAGGGGAGAACACGGGGAGAGATGGGGCGCTTCACGGCGGGGGCCTCCTGCTTGGCCGCAAGACTGCGTAGAACCGCCAATCCTCCCGGCGCGCTCCGCGCGCCGAAGGACCGGCCGTGCACGCCCGTTTCGCGAGGCCTCTGCGTGCCGACGGGTGGGCTTCCGTCCCCGCGCGCACAGGGCTCCCGCGAGAGGGGGGGTGCACGACCCTGTCATCGGCCGGTCACTTCACAACGCTTGCGAATCGCAGGGTCAGCATCTCAAGCCCCCGCACCGGGTCGCCGGCACTCGTTTTTTGCCGAACGTCCGTGTCAATGGCTGCCTGGAGCAGCTCGGCGGCCTCGGCGGGGTCGAGTTTCTTCGCCGCCCGCATGACCGCATCCCCGGAAGGCCCCCACAGCCTGAACCGCTTGAACATCGCCCCGGGGTTCTCGCCTTGACGAAGGGCCCGGCATACCCCGTGCAGCTTCTGGGCCAGGTCGATGTAGGTCCATGTGAGCGGGACCGGATCGGTCCGTGAGATCTCCAGCAGGTCGCGCAGGTGCGCCAGCGCCGCCGCGGCGTTGCCGGTCAGGAGCGTCTCCTGGATCGCCCAGAACTTCTCTTCCCTCGTGATGCCGACCATCTCCCGCACCTGGTCGGCGGTGATGGGCTTGCCGGGATCCAGCAGCGAGAGCTTGGCCAGTTCCGAGTCGATCCGCCCGTACTCCCCGCCCAGGTTCTCCGCGAGGATCCGAGCGCCCTCCGGCTCGATCGTCGTGCCGTAACGCTTGGCGCACCGGCCGATTGCCCACTTCGCCGCCTTCTCCGGCGACTCCCTCTCGCACTTCCTCACGAAGCCGACCTTCGCGATCGCCTTGTCGAGGTTCCCCGGGTGCCACTTGTCGGCCCGGAGAACGAGCGTCGCGTTCTCCACGGGCGCCTCGGCATACGACTCGAGGATCTGCCGGTTGCCGCGGGGACCGCCCCGCCCCCTGCCCGCCCGCCCGCCGCTCCCGGTCGCTGTCTCCCCCTTCTCGGCAGGGTCCTCTTCCTTGACGAACTGGTCCGCGCCGTCCACCACGACCATCTTGTGCTGCTGCATGAGCCCCATCGAGCGGCACTCGTCCAGCACGTCGGCGATCTGTGTGGAGTTTCCGTCAAAGCGGATCACGTCGACCTGCCCGTGGGCCTTCTCCAGCACCTCGCGCAGCCGCTGCGTGAGCAGCTCCTGCAGGAACCGCTCCGCCCCGTACAGCAGCACGATCCGCATAGAGGCGTCGAGTTCCCCATCCCCCTTCATCGGTTTTTCCGCCTTCGCCTTGGCCACGCCGACAGCATAGCGGGAGAAGTGAGCGGCGAGCGGCGAGCATTCGGACCTCGGCTCTTCTGCTCACTTCTCACTGCTCACTCTTCACCGGCAGACGTACTCTATCTGTAAACCCATGCTCATCCTCACCGTCATCCAGGGCCCGGACAAGGGGAAGTCCTTCCAGCTGCCGGACCACGAGCCGCAGCTGGTCGGGCGTTCCAGCGAGGCCCTGCCCCTCTCGGACAGCACCGTCTCGCGCCGCCATGCCGAGCTCACCCCCGACGACGGCGAGTGGTGGATCCGCGACCTGGGGTCGCAGAACGGCACGTGGGTGAACGGCACGCGCATCAACGAGCGCACGCGCCTCCGCGTAGGCGATCAGGTCAGGACCGGCTCGACACTCTTCGTCTTCGGGCGATCGGACGCCGACGAACGCCCCGACCCCATCCGCCTGCTCAAGCCGGCGCAGATGGACGCCTCCTTCGAACGCACGCTGGCGAGCAACGAGGATTCGGTGATCCTCGCCGAGCCCGAGCCGCGCTCGGCCGCGATCCATCACCTCCAGGTCATCTACCGCCTCACCGCCCTTACCTCCCAGTACACCGAGCGCGAGGACCTGCTCAAGGGCGTGATGGAGCTGGTCTTCAGCGAGTTCAAGCCCGAGCGAGGCTTCATCATTCTCACCGTCGGAGGCGGAGGGGGGGGCAAGGACGAGCCCAAGCCCCGTCCGGCCGTCGTGAAGTACGCCATGGCCCCCAAGGACAAGGACGAGGCGCAGATCCACGTCTCCAAGACGATCCTCCAGCACGCCATCCGCAAGGGCGAGGGCGTGCTGTCCTCCAACGCCATGACCGACCCGCGCTTCAAATCCGGCGACAGCGTGCAGCTCTTCGCCATCCGCTCGGCGATCTGCTCGCCGATCAAGTTCGGCGAGCGGACCTTCGGGGCGATCTACATCGACTCCTCCATCGCCAACTACACCTTCACCCCCGAGCAGCTCGCCCTCATGAACGCCATCGGGCGGCACACCGGCCTGGCCATGGCCAACGCCGAGAACTTCGCCAACCGGCTCCAGACCGAGCGACTCGCCGCCATCGGCCAGACCGTCGCCAGCCTCTCGCACTCCATCAAGAACATCCTCCAGGGCCTGCGCGGCGGGGCCGACGTTGTCGAGATGGGGCTGAAGAAGGACGACCTCAAGGTCGCGCGCGGCGGATGGGGCATCCTCAAGCGCAACATCGACCGCATCATGAATCTGTCCCTCAACATGCTCGCCTACTCGCGCCAGCGCACCATGGAGGTCGAGCTCACCAAGGTGGGCCCGCTGCTGGAGGACTGCGCCCAGCTCCTGCACGACCTCTGCCAGGCCCGGCAGGTCGCCCTGATCATCGATGCCGATCCGGAGATGCCGCCCATCCCCATGGACCCGCACATGATGCACCAGGCGCTCATGAACCTCATGACCAACGCCGTCGACGCCGTCGAGCCGCGCCGGGGCGCCGTCACCGTGCGCGCCGGCTACCTCCCGGCCGACCCCCGCAAGGTCGGCTCCCATGCCGAGGCCCGCATCTCCGTCATCGACAATGGCCCGGGCATCCCCGCCGACAAGCACCAGCTGATCTTCGAGCCGTTCTTCACGACCAAGGGCCTGCGCGGCACCGGCCTGGGGCTGGCCGTTACCAGGCGGATCATCGAGGAGCACAGCGGGCGGATCGAGCTGGAATCTGAAGAGGGAAAGGGCGCGACCTTCACGGTCATCCTCCCCGCCGATCGCGCCGGCATGATCGACCCTTCCGCCACCGCCGCCAGCAAGCAGACCGCCTCCGACGCCGCGCAGGGGCTCCGGTAGCGCGCCATCGATCCGGTGCCGGCGCAGGACGTCGTCCCCGCCACAGTGCCGGGCCGTCGCGCGCGTCCACTTCCCTGTTATCCGTCCGGCACCCCCGCGTTGCCGGCCGCTGCCGCAATACCCGCGCCCGCGCAGCGTTTACCGCTCAGCGGCACGCACACCGTTGAAAGGAACCTTGATATGCGTTCATCCCGCGTCCTCGTCCTCGCCCTTCTGAGCGCTCTGGCGGCCGGATCGTCCGCCCTGGCGCAGAGCCGCCCCGAGCCCGGCGCCGACCCGGGCGCGGACCCGCGGATGGAGCAGCGTGACGACAACCAGCAGCAGCCCCAGCGCCCCCGCCGCACCCAGCGACAGAGGCTCGATCAGCGCGCCCCCGGCCAGCCAAATGGCCAACACGGGCCAGGACCGGGCGCGATGGGTGGCGGCATCGACGATCAGCGTGGACCCGGCGATCAGCAGGGTCGCGCCGGCCAGCGCGGACGTCAGGACCCCGGCCAGGACCAGCGATTCGGTCCCGGCGTCGGGCGTGAGGAACTTCGTGAGTTGATCCGTCGCCGCGCACAAGGTGCGGGGGGCTTCGGACCGGGCATGGGCCGGGCTGGTCAGGGACGAGATGGGCTGCGGTTTCGCGTCGAGCTGCGCCACCGGATCCGCCAGATGATCAGGCATCGGCTGGCCGCTCGCGCAGGAGCGGGCGGTCCGGGCCCCGGCTTCGGGCCCGGGCGCGGCTTCCAAGATTTCCAGGGCGGTCCCGGCCCGCAGCATCGCGGGCAGCTCGGCGGCGCTCGCGGGGAAGGGCCGCAGGGCATGGGGCCGGGAGGTGGCAGTGGATTCGGCGGCGGTGGCCCGCAGGGCTTCGATGGTGCGCCGGGCCGCGCCGGTCCGCGCGCCGGACAGTTCCAGGGCGGACCTCCTCAAGGCTTCGCACCTCGCGGCGGTCCCGGCGGCGCTCGCGGTTTCCAGGGTCAGCGCGGCCAAGGGCCCGGCACCAGCGGCGGCCCCGGCGGTCCCGATGGAACCGGCCAGCCGTTCCAGGGCCAGCCTCAGCGTCGCTTCCCGGGCGGCCAGGGTATGGGCGGTGAGTTCCAGGGCGGGCCGCGCCAGCATTTCGCCCCCGGCGCCGGACAAGACGACCAGCAGCCCCCCCAGGGACGCCGGCGACGCTTCGACCCTCGCGCGGGTGTTTGAGGACTCACCACCGCGCACAACAGGTCCACGTTCGCAGGCTCCGCGGGCAACGTGCCGCACACGCCGCCGAGCGCTGCTTGCTCCACTACGGCGGGCGATCCACACAGATGGATCGCCCGCCTGTTCTTTCCGAGACCCGCATAGGGAAGAGCAAAGGGTGACGGTCCGTTTGGTCACACCGCCGCGGCGACCCCGCCCCCGCCACCGGCGGCAGCAGGATCGCCAGGAGATACCTCATGATGATCTTGTTAGGAAGCGGCCTCGGGGCCTTTCCGGTACCGCTCCCCGAGCATCAGCTCGCCGAGCAGGTCCTGGATATGCATGCCCGACTTGTCGACGCCGTGGTTGAGCACCCCCATCGCCGCCAGCATCCCGTATCCCAGACCCATGTGGATGAGCGCCCACGCGGTGAGCTCCGGGCTGAAGCGGCTGGAGACCTGGTGCGACTTCTGGGCGTTCTCCACTTCCTTCATGAGGAACGCGTGCAGCATCGCGATGTGCTCCGCCAGCGCGTCGAGGATCTTGGGGTCCTCCACTTCCGTCATCGCCTGGATGATCACGCGGTAGACGCCGCGACCCCGGTTCGTCACCATCGGGTTGGCGCGGATCAGCCGCTTCAGACGCTCAGCGGGCTCCGGCGCCGTGCGGAGGTCGTGCTCCCACATCCTGATGGTGGCCTCGCCGGTCCGCTCGATCAGGGCGATGAAGAGATCTCGCTTCGACTGGAAGTGGCGGTAGATGATCGGCTCGGTCACCCCCGCCGCGCGGGCAATCTGCGATGTGGTGGCGCCCGCATAGCCGTGCAGCGCAAATAGCTTGGCCGCGGTATCGAGAAGCTGTTCGCGGCGTTTGGCGGCGGGGAGTCGGCTCATCGGGTGAAATCCGGAGAGTCGTTCGAGGAAGGTGGTGGTTTGGTAGCTAGTGTACACTCACATTTCGGCCGAGCGAACATTGCTTGCGCTGTTTTTCTTCGTGCCGGTCGCCTATTTGGGCGCGTTCACACGTGGCGGAACAACGTCAACTCCCTGCCCGCCAAAGGGATGGCATCGCGCCAGCCGCCGGAGCGTGAGCCAGGTCCCACGAATGGGTCCGTGAGTCTGGTAGGCCTCGATTGCGTATTTGCTGCACGTCGGATAGAACCGGCAATGACCTCCCAGAAATGGGGAGAGCGCGACCTGGTAAAGCCGGATCACGAGGATGAACGGCAGGGAGAGATACCAAGCCAGACCGTGGCGCATCATCCGGCACCTTCCTCGCCACCTGGCGCAGTCGAATCGCTCGCGCGCCGACGGCGCCGGTTCCACTCGGTTTGCAGCGCCGCCGCGGATTCCAGGAGCAGGCGCCGGTACGCCGCCAACGGAAGGGGTTCATGGGGACGGACGGTCACGACGTAGTCGTACCCCGGTGGAAGCCGGGCCTGATCAAGCCGGAAGGCCTCGCGAAGCCGCCGCTTGACGCGATTCCGGACCACGGCGTTGCCGATGCGCCGGCCGACCGAAAGGCCCAGGCGCGAATGATCGAGCTGATTGGGCGCGGCGAAGACGATCAGCGGCCCGCCCGCCTTCCGAACCTTGGCGTCGAAGACGGACGCGAACTCCAGCGCCTTGCTCAGGCGCTGGTGACGCCGGAAGTTGAGCTTCGGCGCCGGATTCTGAGGGGGTGGGGGGGGAGGGGTCGGGGACGAGGTGGGGGCCACCGGGGACGATAGCCCCTCAGGCGCCCGCGGTGCGCCCGCGACGGCCCGCCCGCGTCGCCGCAGGGAGGACCCCGAGCAATACGCAGAACGCCCCGCCGCCGATCATCCACAGCCGGGACCGCTCGCCGGTCGCCAGGCGACCAAGCAGCGAACGGTCATTGAGCCGGGGCATCTCGGGGAGCGCCGGGGGCTCGGGCTCCAGTAGCGGGAAGACGGCGGCGCTCTGGTGGGCCGGGTCCATCGTGGGGGAGATGGGCTGTCTTCCCTCGGGGATCATGTTGAGTTGCGACGCGGAGAGCGACAGGATCACGCTCTCGTTGCCGTGGTCGAGGGCGTCGAGGTAGGCGCCGTAACGCATCAGCCGGTCGCGGCGGTTGTCCTCGATCGCCACGGCCCGGTCGCGCGACCACGACGCCTGGTCGAGGTCGTCGAACGCGGGAATGAGGATCGCGGCGGCGAGGATCACCAAGCCGGACAGAAGGAACAGCCAGCCCGCGTCGAGCGGGATGAGGGGCTGGGTGGGTCGCTCTGGCTCGGCGCCGGGCATCGGATGGATTATCGGTTGTAGACCCGGAAAACAAGCAGTAAGCCTCCGCCGGTCGGCATCTCCGGCCTGCCGTCTGGCGGCGCCCGGCCAGGGTGAGTTCACCCGGCCTGTAGCGGTCCGGTGGGCCCGCGCGCGGCACCGAGCGCGCGGGCCGCCGAAGCCGCCGCCGGATCAGGCCGATTGAGAGCCCTGATGAGCAACGAGCAGGCGCCAGCGGAGCAGGCCGGCGGGCTAGGCGGGACGGCCGGCCCGGGTGGCGGTGCAGCCCGATCATGGGACGCGCGCCGGGTCTCCCGTAAGCGGGTGGCCGCGCTCAAATGCGACGCCGGGTCGATCGTGGACTTCTCGGCCCGCGGCATGCGCCTGACCTGCCGGCGAGGATGGAAGGTGGCCGCTTCCCGCGACGTGGCCATCGCCAGCGCCGAGGCGTCGATCAGTGTCCGCGCCAAGTGCGTATGGACGCGCCGGGAGGGGCTGATGAAGCACCTCGTGGGCCTGGCCTTCGAGGGGATGAGCGCCGAGCAGACCCGCGCGCTGGAGAAGTTCGTCGCCGATCACGCCGTGAACCTGGACCTCGACGTCGGGCGGGCCCTCGAGCGCGAAGCCGCGTGACTCACGCCAGACGCTGACGCGCGAGCAGCGCCGCGCCGACGATACCCGCGTCGTCCTCGAGCGCGCTGGCGACGATCTCGACGTCGCGGCAGCGTTCGGGGAACACATGCTCGCGGACGGACTTTCGGACCGCGCTCACCAGCGGCTTGCCGACCGCCTCGGTCAACCCGCCCCCCAGCACCACGCGCGGGAGCGAGAGCAGCGTGACGGCGTTGGCCACGACGATCCCGATGAAGTGCGCCACCTCGTCCACGACCTCGCGGGTGAGCTCGTCCCCCTCCTCGTACGCCTGGGCGATCATCTTCGACTTGACCTGTCCCCCGCCTTCCTCGTGCACCGCCGGGGCCAGCGACGAATGCCTGTTGGAGCGGATCAGGCGCACTAGCCGGTCGGCCACCGCCGTGCGCGAGCAGTTCTGCTCGAACGAGCGGGACCCGATCGGCACGCCCGGGAAGAGGGTGGTGTGACCGATTTCGCCGGCGGTCAGGAACGACCCCTGGTAGAGCTGGTTGTTGAGGATCAACCCGCCGCCGATGCCCGTCCCCATCCACACCCCCAGGAGCTCCGACACGCCCTTCCCCGCCCCCATCTTCCACTCGCCGAAGACCGCAACGTTGACGTCGTTGTCCAAAATGGTGGGGACGCCGACACGCTGCGTGAGGATCTCGGCCAGCGGCACGTCGTTCCAGCGGAGATTGACGGCCTCGAGCACCACTCCGCTGATGTGGTCCACCGCCCCGGGGGCGCCGACCCCCACGCCCCCCAGGTCGTGCGAGTCGATCTTCGCTTCCTGGCAGGCGGTCTCGATCCCGTCCACCAGCCGCTCGATGACCTTGTCCTGGCCCTGGTCGGCCTGGGTCTTTTTGCGGGAGCGCCCGACGACGTTCCCGTTGGCGTCCACCACGCCGATCTGCATGTTCGTCCCCCCAAGGTCGATCCCGACGATGTGCTTGGCGTTTGGCATGCCCCCCAGAATACTGCCCGGCGGCGCCGCATGCCCGGCGTTTACACCAGGCGCGTGCCGACGGTGGCGACGCCCGGCACGGCGGCGCTGATGGCGCTCGCCGCATCGTCCAGCCCGGTCTGCGCCCCGTCGCCGACGATGAACAGCGTGCTCCCGCTCCCTGTCATGTGGACCGGCAGGCCGCACGCCCGCCGGCACGCGTCCAGCACCTGTTCAAGCCGCGGTTCGACGGCGCACGCGGGGGCGGCGAGGTCATTGAAGAGATCCTCGGATCGCAGGCGTCCGCGCCGCGCGTTCTCAACCAGCGAGCGCACCAGGTCCTCCCGGAGCCCGCGTGAACCCTGCTGATCCAGCGCCTTGTACACGGGCCCTGTCGGGCATCCGAAGGGCGGAACCACCAGCAGCACGCTCAGCCCGGGAGCGGACACCCGCTCGATCCGGCTTCCCAGCCCACTCACCAGCGCCGGGCGCGCCACCGGGCCGTCATCGATGAAGAACGCCGCATCGCTCCCGAGCACGCCCGAAAGCTCCGCCAGGCGAGCCGAGTTCAGCGGAAGGTCGAAGAGTCCCCGCACGGCCAAGAGCGCCGCCGCGCCGTCGGACGAGCCGCCGCCGAGCCCGCCGCCGACGGGCGTGCGCTTGATCAGGCGCATCTCCACCGGCAGCTCCCGACCCGCGTCCGCCTCCAGCGCCCGATGCGCCCGCACGGCCAGGTCCTTCTCGATCGGCCAGTCGATCGCCGATGGCCGGGGCGCATCGGCGGCCCACGAGATCGTGCACCGGCTCGGCTCGCCGTCGCGCAGGCGCGTCACCGTCAGCTCGTCGAACAGGTCGATGCACGCCATCCACGACGCGATCGGATGGAACCCCGCCCGCGGCGACGGCGGGGGAACCGGCGGGCCCACCGAGAGCGCAAGGTTGATCTTCGCGTACGCCCGGCGTGTGATCGACTTCGCGCCCATCGCACGGATCGTAGTGAGACGGTGATACGGTGAAACGGGGAGAGGGTGAAAAAGGGACGTTCGAACCGTGCAAGTCGCGGGCCGGCTCCTCATCCGGACATGTAGACTTCACCGTCTCACCGTCTCATCCGCTCACCCCCGGAGCCCGCGATGAAAGTCCAGGATCTCGTCGATGCGATGGAGCGAATCGCCCCCACCCGCCACGCCGAGGTGTGGGACAACGTCGGCCTGCTCGTGGGTTCCCCGGAGGAGGAACTCTCCGGTCCCCTGCTGCTGGCGATCGACCTGACCGAGCCGGTCATCGCGGAGGCGGTGCGCCTCAAGTGCGGCGCCGTGCTGGCCTACCACCCGCCGATCTTCCATCCGCTCCGGCGGCTGACCACCGCGACGGGGAAGGAGCGGGTGATCCTGCGGGCGGCCCGGGCGGGAATTGCCGTGTATTCGCCCCATACGGCGATCGACTCGGCCCCCGGCGGCATGACCGACTGGCTGGCCGACGGCTTGCTGGACCGAGCCGGCATCGTGAAGGCCGACCGGCGCGCGCTGGGGCCGCGGATCGATCGGGAGAACTCGCAAGAAATGAAAATCGTGACCTTCGTGCCGGCCGCGAAGGCCGACGACGTCCGTGCGGCGCTCGCGTCGGCTGGCGCGGGGATCATCGGCAACTACGAGTTGTGCTCGTTCACCGCGCCGGGCACGGGGACGTTCTTGGGCAAGGAAGGGGCGCGGCCGGCGGTTGGCGCTGCGGGAAGGCTCGAGACGGTTGCGGAGCTCAGGCTGGAGATGGTCTGCTCGCGCAAGGCGCTGGCGCTGGCGATCGCGACTTTGAAGCAGTTCCATCCGTACGAGCAGCCGGCGATCGACGTGTACGAACTGCTCGGAAAGCCGGAGCGCACCGCGGGGCTGGGCCGGCGGCTGGTGCTCGATCAGCCCGCGAGCCTGGGAAAACTGGCCGAAAGGCTGAAGACGCATCTGGAAATTCCCACGGTGAAAGTCGCGGCGGCGGCGGCGCATGTAGCCGAAAAACCGCTGCGATTCGTGGGTGTTTGCCCGGGGGCCGGCGCCGATCTGGCGCCGCTGGCGCTCTCGGAAGGGTGCGAGGTGTATGTCACCGGCGAGATGAAACATCACGAGGTGATGGTGATGCTGGACGGGGGAATGTCGGTGATTCTGGCGGGGCACACCAACTCGGAGAGGGGGTACTTGCCGCGGCTGCGGGAGCGGGTTCTGGAGCAGCTGAAGGGGGTGAAATGCCTGGTGAGCCGCGAGGACCGGAGCCCGTTTACGTGGAGGTGAAAAACAGGGGAGGGCCCGCTGCGCGCCCAAATCGGGTAATACCCCATCGTTTTCGAGCGTTTTTGGGGACGTTCGGTAGACTGACCCCCATGTTCCGCGACCTTCGCGCACCTCACTTTTCGCTCCCCGGCGCGCTTGGAGCGATCGCGGCGGTCTGGGTGGTTATCCCATCAGTTCTGGGGGATAGCCGAGGTGGCCGGAACGGTCGGCGCGCCGGGAGTCGGGCGGGGGGCCAGGTCGATCGTGCCGGTGGATGAGAAGCTGACCTTCGGTCGTCGGAAGCCGGTGTCGAAGAGGACCTCCGCCAGCGCGCCGGGAGTGATGTAGGTTATCGTCGCGCGGAGGCGGTAGCTCACTGGACCCGAGGCGGCGAGCCGGGTCAGTGCTGAAGTCGGGACCGCGGCGGGGAGGGTGAGCTGCTGCGTGCCCAGGCGCCGGAGCGTGGACTCGGCGGAGCGCACGCCCGAGAAGACGCGTTTCCCCTCGAGGTCGAGCGAGTACCGGACTTCGCGGAGCGGGAGGGCTTCGGTATTGCTGTTCTCGGCGTCGATCGTGAAGGCCAGGGCGAGGCCCTCCGGCGACGAGTCGGTCACGCGGGCGGCGGCGACGCTGAGCGCGGGGGCGCGGTAGCTGGAGCAGGCGCCGAGATTCGCCGCCCAGACGCAGATGGAAATGAGGAGCCAGAGGGTGCGCATGTGGGAAGCGTAACGCGCGTGGGGGTTGGAAGTGAAAAGCGAGGAGTGAGAAGTGAAAAGAAGAAGAGCGCCCGGGGTCACGGGGTCATCTGGACCCACTTGGTGGATTCGACCTCGGCGACGCCGGTGAGGGCCGGGGTCATGCGATCGATCTCGCTGGCGTAGGTGTGCCAGTGGATGGTGAGCCAGGTAAGGACGAGGCAGCACATCCAGGCGGCGATCTCGGCGCTGCGGGTGCGCCGGGCATAGAAGAGGATGGCGCAGGCGACGGTGACGGTGAGCAGTTTCCAGCAGATGAGCATGGACGCGGAGCCGTGGAGCATGACCCAGCGGGCCAGGGGGTTGGCCTCGCCCATGCCGCCGGCATGCAGATAAGCGAGGGTCATGTAGAGGTCGCCCAAGCTCATGAGCGTGATGGCCAGGAGGAGGGCGATGACGCGGCAGGACCGCTGGGTGGGGCCGTTTGCGGGCAGGCGGGCCACGAGGGCGAGGGGTCTGACGGGAGCAGGTCGTCGGGGACGTGCCGCGTCGGACAGGGTCGGCATAAAGGCGTACCTCCGACCTGTCGATCGGTAAAGGAAGAGGGAAAGTGGACCTGCGATGCGTCCTTGGGGCCTGCTAGAGTGGGAAGCGGCCCGGCGTGGAGCGCTTAGGTGAGATAAAGGGGCTTGGAAGAGCCCCATATCTGCCAGGCGGATCGTGGTGGTGGAGGACATTGGGCACGCTCGGATTAAGAAAAACCGTACACAGAGGTCGGCGCGGGACATTGAGAGAGACAGGCCGCCGGGAGGCCGAGTGGCGCGGCAAGAGGGGGCGAAGAGAGAACGGGGACCGGACGGGCGAGCGCGTGCGTACAAGAGAGAGAAGACCAGGAGGGGGCGGAGCCGAAGCATGACCCAGCGGCGAAGAGTGTGTGTGCCGGGCGGGGGAAGACGGTCGCTGTGGTGCCTGGCGGCTGCGGGGGTGATGTGGGCGGTGGGGGGGGCGGGTGCGCAGCAGACCAATCCGGTGTACATGGACGATGCGCCGACGGCGACCGAGACGCTGGTGCGGGTGCAGGACCATCTGGCGAGCAACAACCTGGCCGAGGCGGTGCGGATCCTGCAGGTGTTGCTGGACCAGATGCCCGAGCGCGTGGTGGCGAGCGGGAAGGACAAGGACCTGTTCCTGAGCGTGCGCGACCAGGTGCACGCGCTGCTCCTGGCGACGCCGGCGCTCCTGCAGCGGTACCGCGAGATGCAGGAGCCCGTGGCGGCGGACCTGGTGACGCAGGGGCGCGAGGAGACGGTCGAGCGCTCGTACCTGCTGACCAGAAGCGGGATGGACGCGGCGCTGTGCGTGGCGCAGCGCGAGCTTGAAGGGGCCAGGTTCGAGGCGGCGCGCCTGACGCTTGCGCAGCTGGAGACGCACCCCGACCGGAGCGGCCCCGATGCCAGGGCGGCGGCGGAGTTGATGGCGCTGGTGGCGCGGTACCTGGACCGCGACGAGGTGCGGTCGGTGGCGCGGCGGTGGGGGGCGGAGGTGGCGCAGGGGGCGGAGACGTGGCCGGAGGCGGCGCGCCGGGTCGGGCAGACGGCGCTGGACAGCGCCCCGCCGGCGGACCTCTCGGCGATGCTGGGCAAGCCGCTGCGCTCGGTGCCGATCGGCTCGCAGACGGCGCCGGTGCCGCTGGACGAGGCGGGGAATCCGCTGCGCGACCAGCTCCCGGAGAACGCCAAGGACCTGCGGGCGATGCCGACGGTGGCGGGGGACACGCTCTACCTCAACGACGGTTCGTCGGTCACGGCGTGGGACCGGATCACGCTGGCGCGGAAGTGGCAGGTGCTGCCGGCCGGCGAGGGGGAGGGGGCAGCGCCGCTCACCGACGACGAGCAGCGGCAACTGGCGGTGCGGAGCCAGTTCATGGGGGCGGGGTCGATGATGGAGGAGCCGTGCACGGTGACGGTGCGCGGGCGCGACGTGGTGGCGACGACGGGGCTGGCGATGCAGGGGATGCGCGCGGGGGACGGCCGGGTGCACGCGATCGACGCGGTGACCGGGCGGCTGCGCTGGTCGGTGCGCCTGGACGAGCTGGACCCGCAGCTGGCCAGCGTGAGCGTGCGCGGGCCGGCGATCATCAGCGAGGGGGTGGTGGTGGTCGGGGCCAGGCGCAACCTGCCGGAGCGGCGCCTGCTGAGCCTGCACCTGGTCGGGCTGGACCTGCGGACCGGCCGGCTGCTGTGGCACCGGCTGGTGGGGAGCGCGGGGTCGCTGCCGTGGGGCACGCGGAACAGCTTCCTCACCGACGCGGGCGTGCTTGACGAAGGCGTGGTGTACCGGGCGGACATGCTGGGCGTGGTGGGGGCGTACGAGGCGGCGACGGGGCGGCCCCTGTGGGTCCGCCGGATCGAGCCGCTGCCGAACATGATCAACGACGTGCTCTCGCCGTGGCAGATGAACGCTCCGGTGCTGCACGGCGGATCGCTGATCATGCTCTCGCCCGACCGCCAGCGCGTGGTGCGCCTGGACAGGCAGACGGGGGCGGTGCTGGGGTCGTGCAAGTCCGACCACCTGAGCACGCCGCCGCCGCAGTACCTGGTGAAGGCGGGCAAGGCGCTTGTGGGCGTGGGGGTGGACCGGATCGCGGTCGGGCCGCTCGACGGGTTCGAGACGGGGACGTTCGAGCTGACGCGCCTGGTCCCGGAGCCGGGGATCCGCGGGCGGGTGACGGCCGCGGGGGCCAAGCTGCTGGTGCCCGTGAGATCGGGCTTGCAGGTGCTGAACACCGAGGACCTCAGCGCGGACCCGGCCGAGGTGCCGCTGGACAGCCCCGGGAATGTGCTGGCGCTGCCGAGCCAGCTGGTGGTGGTGGACGATGCGTACATCCATTCGTACCTGCTGTGGGAGGTCGCCGAGCAGGTGCTGACCGATCGGATGAAGGCGGACCCGGCCGACCCGAGCCCGGCGGTGACGCTGGCGGAGCTGTCGTACCGGGCGGGCAAGCACGGGCGGATCCTGGGCGCGGTGGACGCGGCGCTGCTCGCCTTGGAAAAGAACCCCAAGGGGGATGCGGCCGAGAGCTCGCGGGCGCGCCTGTTTGAATCGGTGCACGTGATGGTGGCGACGAGCCAGGAGCCGGGCGTCGGCCCCGGGACACCCACGCCCGGCGCGCCGGCTGAGGAGCTGGCAGCGAACTTGAGGATCACCGACCTGTCGCTGGTGACCGCGCTGGTGGACCGGATGGGGAAGGCCTCGCGGACGGCCGACGAGCGGGTGTCGTACCTCTTGACGCTGGGCCGGCTGCACGAGACGCGCGGGCGGGCCAGGGAGGCGATCGATACGTACCAGTCGGTGCTGGACGACCCGCAACTGAGCGGCGCGACGTGGGTGGGGCCGCGACTGAGCGTGCGCGGCGAGCTCGAGGCGACGCGCCGGATGACCAAGCTGGTGCGTGAGGAGGGGGCCTCGGTGTACGCGGCCCACGAGGCCCGCGCGGCGCAGGCGATCGCGGCGCTGCCCCCCGCCCCCGCGGCCGGCGCGGACCAGCTGGTGGCGCTGGCGACGCGGTTCCCGGTGGCGACCGGGACGCCGGGGTTGTGGGAGCGCGCTGCGGACGCCTACCAGGCGCAGGACAAGGCGCAGGCGGTGGTGAGCGCGCTGGAGGCGGGGCTTGAGGCCGCGGAGAGGCTGCCGAACTCGGCGTGGCTGGGGGCGCTGGCGGGGCGGCTGGTGACGGAGCTGGAGCGGCGGGAGCAGCTCGGGGCCGCGGCGGAGGCGCTGCGGCAGATCCGCCAGCAGCATCCGGACCTGGTGCTGACGGTGGACGGCGCGCCGGTGGACGCCTCGGCGCTGGGGGTGCGGCTCGGGGAGCGGCTGGCCGCACGGCACCGGTGGGCGCGCATCGGGAAGATCCTCATCGGGGAAGGGCACGCGGGGGTGCAGACGATCCAGGGGTGGGCGATGCTGGAGCCGCTCATCAACGAGCGGACCGGGAGCGTGGCCAGGGCGCTCGTGATGAAGGGTGAAGGGAGTGTGGCGCTGTGGGCGCCCGGGGACCAGCCGGCGGCGGCGGCGGGGGCCGGGGGGGTTGTGGGGGGCGGGCCGGCATCGGCGGGTGAGCTGACGGCGGTGTGGAGGCGGCAGATCGACAACGCCGACATGGTGGACCTGATCCGGCTGGATTCGGACGCGGCGCTCTTGTTCTTTGCCTCGCCCAAGGGCGGGGCGATGGAAAGGGTGGCGCTCAACCCGGCGCAGACGAAGTGGCGGACGGACCTGTTCGCCACGCCGATCAAGGACCCGCGCGTGAGAAGGGCGGGCGAGCAGGGCCCGGGGGGGGGGGGGCGGGAGGACAAGATCGCCACGCCCATCGACGGGTACCGGTCGCTGACGGACCTGATTGTGGCGATGGACGACCGGACGATCGTGGTGAGCGAGCGCAGCGGCCGGGCGACGGCGCTGGATGCGCAGACCGGTGAGGTGCTGTGGCACACTATGGCGCCCCTGGACCGCGTGTACGACATGGACCTGTCGTCGGGGACGCTGGTGATGGGCGGCGACCAGGCGGTGGTGGGGGCGGCGGGGAACGTGGTGGGGTGGAAGCCCGAGATCGTGGTGCTGGAAGGGCGGACGGGGCAGGAGATGCAGCGGATCCCGCAGAGCAAGGGGAAGGTGCGGTGGCTGCGCCTGACCGGCCCGGGGACGCTGATCGCGGGGCTGGAGACGGCGGTGGTGTCGTTCGATCTGGCGCGCGGGCAGACGAACTGGACGCTGTCGGATTACCGGCTGGCCGCGTCGCGGGACGCGTGGCTGTTCGATGACCGCCTGTTCATGCTGGACAAGGAGCGGCACCTGTGGCTGGCGAGCGTGACGACGGGGCGGCAGAACCCGGACCCCTTGGAGGCGCCGCGCTCGCACCTGGGCGGGATCAGGCCGATCCAGGCGTTCGCGCTCTCCGACGGTGTGACGGCGTTCAGCACGTACCAGGGGGTGCTGCTGTACGGGCCGGACGGGGTGCTGAAGGGTGTGGACGCGGTGGGCGGGTTCGACTCGCTGCTGCCGCCGCAGCCGGCGCAGAAGAGGCTGGTGACGATCTCGACGATGCCCGACGGGCGCCGCGGCGATGCGGAGCTGATCTACACGATCCACATGCTGGACTCGGGAAGCGGGATGTTGATGGAGAGCGCGCCGATCATCATGGGAGCGCCGCCGCGGAGCATGGCGCTCTTGGATGGGAGGATCGCGATAACGGCTGGGGGGACGACGGTGGTTTTGAATGCGCCGGAGTAGCGGTCCTTGGATTCTGGATTGGGGGACGGACTGGGGACCGGGGGTCAGGAAGCAGGAATCGCTTGTTCCGCGTCGGCTGCGTGGTCGGGCTCGCGCGATCCGGGGCGGCTCGCGCGGTTTCTCTTGTTTCGCGCCCTTGCGTGCGGTACCTTGACTCCAGTGGGGGAAGATGGCCCATTCGGGCTCCAAGATGCGCCGCTTATGGTCGCCATGGGCTACAACGCGTCCACGTTCAAGCTCGCCATTGGCGCGAGCCTGGGCGGCGACGAGGTCCGGATCATGGGGGCGACAACGGTACTGTTCGGGGCGACGCTGGACCAGCTTCGTTTTCGCGCGCCGCCGCCTGGCGGCGTTTCGGACGATGGCGAGGTCGTCGAGTTTCGCTGGCTCGGCGGGGAAATTGAGCTCGGCGGTACCGTCCTTGACGACGCCACCCTGCCCACAGCGTTCTCAAACCTGTCATTCCTTGACGGCCCATGGACAAGGAGGCGAGCATGGTGCGTTCATGTGCCGCGAGTGCATTGCTTGTGATGGGTTTCTCCGCCTGCGCCCTCGGACAGTCTTGGACGTTTCAACGGATCGTTGACACCAACACGCCCGTCCCGGGGGGCACGGAGACATTCGCCGCCTTTGCCCCTCCGACGCTCAGCGATGGCGGGCTTTCGTTCACGGGCGTGTCGAGCGCGGCACAGGACGGCGTCTACGTATGGCACAGCGGTGCGTTGCACATCCTCGCAAACGACCACACCGTCATACCCGGCGCCGCAACGCATTTCTCCGATTTCTTCGACTTCTCCTCCGATGCCGGCGTGACGGCCTTTGAGGGCTCGGGAGGCGGCGTCGTCGGCCTGTACTCAGGCACGCCGGGCAACCTCCTCGTCGTGGCGGATAACACCGCCCCGATACCCGGGGGCACCGGAGCGTTCTCGCGATTCACGCGCACGTCGATTCGGGGAGGCAGTATCGGATTCCTGGGGTGGAATCAGGGGCTCACGTCCGACGGTGTCTACCGCCGAGACCTCAACGGGACCATCCAGACTGTCGCCGATCAGAGCACTCCCGTTCCCGGAGGCGCGGGCACGTTCCAGCTCTTCAGTAGCGTCGGCGTCTCGTTGGAGGCAACGCTGTTCACCGGGCAGAGCTCGGGGCAGACAGAGAGCCTCTACGTCAGCTCCGCCTCCGGGATCAGCGCGATCGCCGATGTGAACACGCCGATACCTGGTAGTTCAGGGATGTTCGCCAGCGCCGCCGGGACGAGCATCAACAACGGCCGCGTCGCCTTCGTCGGTGGCAACGCGACGGAGGGTGGCGTGTTCCTTTACGACCTTGCCTCGGGTGCTTTTACCACAGTCGTGCGTCAGTTCGATCCGGCGCCGGGCGGCGGGAACTTCGGCCTGTTGTACTCCCCGACGATCAGCGGCAACATCGTCGGTTTCGGTGCTCGACTCGGCGACCCGTTCCTTGGTCCCGACGCGCTCTTTGCGAGCATCGATGGCCAGACTACACGCATCATCGGTGAGGGTGACGTCCTCGACGGACGCGTGATCCGTGACCTGTTCTACAACCGCCAGAGCCAGGAAGGCGGCACGTTCAGCTTCGCCGTCCGCTTCGTGGGCCTCCCCAATCTCGACGCGATCTACACCGCCACGCTTATCCCGGCACCGGGGACCGGAGCGGTTCTTGTGGGCGCGGGCTTCGTCGCGCTCGGGCGACGGCGGCGATTGACGCGCAACTCCCCTCCGCGCCGCGCGGGAGATGACAGATGCATGCGTCGGTGGGCATAGTGCTCGTGACCTCCGGTGTCTGCGGCACAGCGCTCGGCCAGCCGGTGGTGTTCTCGCGGATCCTCGACACAAGCACTCCGGTCCCCGGCGGCGTCGGCAGCTTCGCGGGGATCGGTGCGAGCGCCCACGATCAGGGAGTTGACTCGTTCTGGGGGATTTCGGCGGTCGGCGCGGAGGGCATGTATGTCGCGCACGGCGGGACTATCCAGGTCCTAGCCGACACGAACACCGTTATTCCGGGCACGAGCGTGCGATTTACCAACTTTGGCGGATTCTACTCCTCCGACGGCGGCGTGACTGCATTCATCGGTGCGGGCTCCGATCAAGGCGGCGTATATCGCGGCACGCCCGGGACCTTGTCCACCGTCGTCGACAACTCCATGCCTATCCCGGGTGGACAGGGCAACTTCGTCACATTCGATCGGCCGTCATTGAGCGGCGAATCCACCGCCCTCTTGGGCGGGAACATCGGCCCCGGCGGGGGATACACGGGCGTCTACAGACGCGATGGGGATGGCCCGTTGGTGCGAGTCGCCGATCAGACCACCGCCGTGCCAGGGGGGATCGGCATGTTCACGCGATTCGACCAGGTCGGCGTTTCACCAACGCATACCGTGTTCGTCGGACGCAGTCAGGGCCAGTTCGGGAGCCTGTATCTCGCGTCGCCTGGAGGCATGGTTACCCCGATCGCGGACGTGAACACCGCGATCCCTGGAGGCTCCACGACGTTCACCGATGGGGCGGGCGGCACGATCATCGATAATGGACATGTCGCATTTGTGGGTGGCAGCGCGACGGAGGGTGGCATGTTCATCTACGACATCGCCACCGGTGGTTTCTCGACAGTCGTCCGGACCGGCGAGCCCGCACCCGAAGGCGGCGCGTTTGCGCTCGTGACAGCGCCATCGATCAGCGGCGACATTGCTGGTTTCGTTGGCTATCGTGGGCCGTTGACAACACCGCGCGCGCTGTACGCCTCGATCGACAGCCAGATCACCCGCATCATCGGCGAGGGCGACATGCTGGACGGTCGCGTGATCCGGGATCTCTTCTACAGCCCGGAGGGCCAGGATGGGACGTCCTTCGCCTTCAACGTCCATTTCCTTGGCCTGCCGGGCGTGGATGCCATGTAC
>JBGPJM010000064.1:0-21767 GCA_041485385.1 Phycisphaerae bacterium
CGGCGGGGCGCGCGGCGGCGAAGAGGGAGGGGGCATCGACGAAGTGGCCGGAGGGAGAGAACTCGAGGCGGATGCAGTTGGGGGTGATGATGGTGAAGCGGGCAGCGGGGGGCATGGGGTGAGGATAAGGCGTGCGGCGGGCGCATGAGAAAGACCCGGACGCGATGTCCGGGCCTTGTGGGTTGTTGCGGACGGCCGCGCGGGGCGGTCGCCGGGGACTCGATCGGTTCAGCAGTCGGCGAAGAAGCAGTTGAGGAAGTCGAAGAAGTCCTGGCTGTTGGTGGTGCCGTTGCCGTTGAAGTCGGCGTGGCCGGCGAAGAAGTCATTGAGGAAGTCGAAGAAGTCCTGGCTGTTGATCTGGCCGCTGTGGTTCCAGTCGCAGGGGCAGGCGGGGACGCCATCGCGGACGGAGGCGGCGATGATCGCGTAGCCGGCGACGGTGTTGGTCCTGTCGGAGAAGGTGATGCTGGCGAGGCGCTTGCCGGTGAAATCGCCGATGCCGTCGCTGAGCATGCGGGCGGTGCTCACGATCGCCTCGACGACGTTGAGCGAGGCGCCGTGGGTGGCCTGGTCGACGTTCTCGGCGCCGGCGAAGACGCCGAGCTGCGTCTGCACCTCGACACCGAAGAAGGCCGGCCCCGGGCTCTGGTCGAAGAACCAGTCCGGGCCGACGAGTTCGATTACTGCGGTGGACGTGTCGTCGAAGGTAAGCGTCATCAGGAAGTCGCCGCCGCCGTTGGAGATCTGGTAGAGGACGCCGAGGCGGGTGTCGGGGCCGAGGATGAGGTTGCTGGGCAGGAGGTTGGTGGTCTGAGCGCCGGTCTGGTTGGTATCAAGGAGCCAATCGGGCTGGACGCCGACGTTGTCGCCGTCGATCACGAGGTCGAAGACGTGGTTGTTGTTGTCGACGGTGTTGCGGTCGCCCAGGTGGACGATGTCGAGGACGCCCGGCGTGCGGACGATGCTGTAGGCGATGCGCGTGGTGCCGAGGAGGGTGCCGGCCGCGATCGAGTCGGCGGCGCTGGAGATCTCCAGCCCGCGGTCGGAGATGGAGCGGTAGCCGGTGGGCGCATCCGGGAGGCCGGCCTCGCCGGCATGGACCATGCCGTTGAAGTTGTAGGCCAGGGGGAGGGCGACGTCGGTGTGGACCGCGGGCGCATCGTCGAGGTTCAGGCGGAACGCGCCGGTGGCGCCGCCGACGAGCGCGACGCGGATCAGGTACGGCTGGTTGGCGACGGCGGTCCAGCGGGCGATCGACTGCAGGCCGCAGCCGTTGTCGTCGCAAGCGAGCAGGTTCCCGCCGCAGCCGTCGTAGACGGCCACGGTCGTGTCGGTGGAGCTGTCGCAGGTGCTGGCCTCGGTAAGGCCGCCGGCGGCGGAGGTGTAGCGGTACCAGACGTCGACGTTGTCGCCGTTTCCGCAGGGGGTGATGTCGCTGCCGCCAGCGAGGTTGGTGGTTCCGGAGACCTGGCCGGCCGTGATGACCCGCGCATTGGCGCAGGCGTCGTTGTCGGGGGGGACCTGATTGGGGGCGACGCCGTAGAGCTCGATCTCACCGACCTGCATGTCGGTCGAGGACTGGGGGATGTCGAAGATCAGGCGGTACTGCGTGTAGCTGGCGGCGTTGGCGAACTCGAACTCCTGGTCCTGGAAGTTGTCGGTGGCGGGCGTCACGGCGGTGGTGAAGATCTGGGTGAAGTTGGTTCCGTCGTTGGAGCCCAGCAGGGTGATGTTCTGGGGAGTCCGGCCGGGGAAAGCCTGATCGTCGTTGGCGCTGATGTAGGCCATTCCCGTGACGACGGTGGCGCCGGCGAGGGGCGTCACGTCGACGGTGGTGGGCCCGAGGTTGCCGTTGAGCACGTCGAACTTCGCGCCGATCGCGTTGTCGAAAAGGTGGGTGGGGCCCTCGGTGGGGTTGCTGGAGGCGCCGGGGGTGTAGGTGACCGTCACCATGTCGTCGGGGGAGGTGATGTCTACCGAGGTGGCCAGCTGCACCTCGGCGACCTGCATGCTGTTGGCGGCCACCGGGTCGCGCAGGGTCGGGAAGCGGACCCGGTACTGAACGTAGGTCGTGTTGCTCGTGATGGGGGTGGAGGTGATCGAGAAGCGCGTGATGGAGGGCGTCAGCGGGCCTGAGGCGATCATCGTGAAGCCCACGCCGTCGTTGGAGCCCTCGAGCGTGAAGCTGGTCGGGTCGCGCGCCGGGGCGTCGTTGGCGGTGATGATCTTCATGTGCTTCACAACGCCGGCGCCGCTGGGCGTCACGGTGAAGCCGGTGTTGAGCCGGTCGAAGTTGAGGTACTTCGTCCTGCCGGTGTTGTCGATCACGTTGGCGACCCCCTCGGCCGCGGGGCTGTTGGCCGAAGAGGGAGTGATGGGATCGCCCGGACGGGTGACGTCGATCGCGAGGGCAGCGCCCGCAGCCGCGATCGTCGCCAGGGCTGCAACAGTCTGTGCTCGTGATGCCATGTCCTTAGCTCCTCTGCTGAAGAACGACCCAGGCTTCCGCGGACCGCGGGTCCGGCGACCTCCGGCTCGGTCTGACGGCGCGCGACGGGACCGATCAAAGAACGAACCTCGGCCGATTGAGTTCGCAATCGAAGGTACTCAAACGCGGGGGTATGTCAAGGGTTGTCTGGGGCGTTCGACCGGCGGCCGTGGCGCTCCACGGCTGACCTCTCGGGGGAGTTCCGGCTACTCTGCCCGCCCGCGTGGCGCGGCGATTGGGGCGGGCTAGGCGGGAGACACGAGCCCAGTGGGATCCAAGAAGCCAGCTCTAAGCTTTATCCTCCTGACGCTGATGCTCGACGTCCTGGGCTTTGGGCTCTTGATCCCCGTGGCGCCGAAGCTGATTCAGCAGCTCCAGGGGGGCGGAGAGCAGCAGGCGGCCGGGGCGGTCGGGCTTCTCGCGGCGACCTACGCCGCGATGCAGTTTCTCTTCGCGCCGATGTTGGGGGCGCTCTCGGACCGCTTCGGCCGGCGGCCGGTTCTGCTCGTCGCGCTCTTCGGCTCGGGGCTGGACTACTTCGCGCTGGCGCTGTCGCCGACCCTCTCGATCCTCTTCGTCACCCGCGCCATCAATGGCCTGTCGGGGGCCAGCTTCACCGTCGGCAACGCGTACATCGCGGACGTCACGCCGCCGGAGAAGCGGGCGGGGGCGTACGGGATGGTCGGCGCGGCGTTCGGGCTGGGGTTCGTGCTCGGGCCGCTGATCGGCGGGTTCCTGGGCGAGTACAACATCCGCGCCCCGTTCTATGCCGCGGGCGGCCTGAGCCTGGTGAACTGGCTCTACGGGCTGATCATCCTTCCCGAATCGCTGCCGCCGGAACGGAGGGCGGCGTTCCGGATAGCCCGGGCGAACCCGGTCGGGGCGTTCGTCGGGCTGGGGCGGTACCCGCTGGTCGCGGGCCTGGCGGGGGCGGCGTTCCTTGTGAACCTCGCGCAGTTCGGCCTGCACGCAACCTGGGTCCTGTACCTGTCGCACCGGTTCCAATGGACGCCCAAGGACGTGGGGCTGTCGCTGTTTGCGGTGGGGCTGGGGGCGGCGGTGGTGCAGGCGGGGCTGGCGCGGCGGATCATCCCGATCCTGGGCGAGCGCCGCAGCCTGATGATCGGGCTGGGGCTGGGGGTCTTCAGCTACGTCGGGTACGGATTGGCGACGCACGGGTGGATGATCTACGTGGTCATCGCGATCGGGTCGCTGGGGGGGATCGGCCAGCCGGCCTCGCAGGCGATGATCACCCGGACGGTGCGGCCGGACGAGCAGGGGGCGACGCAGGGTGCGCTGGCCGGTCTCCAGGGCATCGCGAACATCTTCGGGCCGATCATCGGGACGAGCGTGTTTGCGTACGCGATCTCCGATCGACCGCCCATCTACGTCCCGGGCATGTCGTTCTTCGTGAGCGCCGCGCTGGCCGGGATGGGCTGGATCGTCGCGGCATGGGCTGTGAGATGGTGGCGGGGTGGGCAGGCCGGGAAAGAGGAAAGCGAGGCGGCGTCTGTGGAGCCGGGCGCGACGGGTTGAGGGAGGCGGCGGGCGACCTCGTCCGCGTTGAGTTGGACACATGCCCCACGGCTTGCCCGCGGCGGACCAAGCCGTGGCGGCGCGTGGGGCCCGCCGGTGAGGTCGTAGCGCAGGACGGGTAGCTCGCCGGGCGATGACGGGGGATCCTCACGCGTGTAGATTACCCGCGGACACTCGCCGCCGAGTGGATGCGCATCGCGTTCATGGCGACCGTTCCCCTTGTGCCCCGTGACCGGCGCAGGAAAAAAGCGGCGTGTGCGTCGGGAAGACGGGCACGCCGCGGTGGTCGATGGGGTCCTGGGGGCGCCGGCTCAGCAGGGCGTGAAGAAGGCGGTGAGGAAGTCGAAGAAGTCCTGGGAGTTGACGACACCGTCGGCGTTGAAGTCGGCGGTGAGGCCGGTGGCGAAGAACGCCGTCAGGAAGTCGAAGAAGTCCTGGCTGGAGACGGAGCCGTCGTGGTTGAAGTCGGCTGGGCAGGCGGGGGGGCAGGAGTAGGAGGTGATGGCGATGTCGTCGATGGCGGCCTCGACGAGCGAGCCGGCGCCGTTGTCGGAGGCGATGAAGCGGATCTTCATGGTGGCTGTCGGCGTGAGGAAGCCGGCGATGCTCAGCTCGTGGAAGAGCCAGCCGCCGGAGGTGGCGGGTCCGGCGGGGCCGACGGTCTCGACGGTGGACCAGGTGGAGCCGTTGTTGTTGGACATCTGCACGACGAAGACATCGTTGTTGGGATCGGCGCCCTGATCGTTGGAGTACCAGCGCCAGTAGGACAGGCGGGGCGACGAGGCGCCGGCGAGGTTGATGGTGGGGGAGGTGACGGTGGTCTGGCCGCCGTCGACGTCGGCCTGACCGAGACCGCCGCCGGGGGTTCCCTGGCCGGTGAAGAAGCAGTTGACGCCGGCGGGGGTGTGGTCGTCCTCGGGCTGGGCGCCGGTGCCGATCGGGTCGCCACGGACCCAGATGCCGGTGGTGGCGGTGTCGGCGGGGTCGCCGACGACCCACCCTTGGTTCGTCTCGAAGTCATCGGAGAAGGGGGTGCTGGAGGAGACGGCGCTGATGGCGGTGTAGGGGCCGGCGGCGCCGCTCTGGGGGTTGAGGACGACGGTGCTGGTGGTGGTCTGGGCGGAGACGTAGTAGGAGACGTTGCTGCCGCAGGGGATGGCGGGGAAGACGGCGGTGTAGTTGTTCGCGGTTGTCTGGGTCATGGGGAGGGAGGAGAAGCCGGCGCCGGTGTTGTAGTAGAGGATGCCGGTGCCCGGCTGGGGGGAGGCGTTGAGGGCGCTGACCTGGACGGTGAAGGCGGGTCCGCCGGCGGGATCGAGCAGCGCCGGGCGTCCGGAGGGGTAGGTGAAGGTAAGAAGGGCCAGGGGCGGGACGGGGAGGTTGTGGGCGCCGAAGGCCGCGGCGATCTCGCTGTAGTGGGGGGTGCCGTTGGTGATGTCGCCGTCGGTGTCGTCGAGGGTGAGGTAGTCGATGGGGATGTCGCCGGCGATGGTGGTGCCGCTGTGGAGCGGCATGGCGTTGATGGCGAGGTTGGAGACGATCTGGCGGTAGGTGGCGGGGCTGGTGGCGAGGAGGTTGGTCCGCAGGCTCCAGACGCATCCGGAGATGAGTCGACCGCATGCGTGGATCTCGGTGCCGCAGTCGGAGCAGGCGCCGGCGATGTACTGGCAGTTGTTGTTGGCGTCGCGGATGCCGGTGGTGCAGTTGTTCAGGTTGAAGCCAACGGCGAGGTTGGATTCGTCGGTGATGATGACGCCCATGACGTCGCCCATGCCCTCGCCGTACTCACCCTGGCCGGAGCCGGCGGAGGCGACGAGGTGGTGGCCGTATTCATGGTGGACGACGGTGCCGAAGCCGGTGTTGTTGCACCCGCCGCCGGAGCGGTAGAAGTTGATGGAGACGCCGTCGTAGAAGGCGTTGCAGGTGGAGGCGAGGTTGGCGTTGACGGTGAAGCCCGTCTGGCCGGCGATGATGGGATAGGAGGGGTTGAAGGAGAGGGTGTAGTCGCGGACCTGGTTGGCGGCGATGTAGGAGTTGACCTCGGAGCGGACGAACTCGCTGGTGTTGGCGGAGCTGTGGACGAAGTCGGCCGGGCCGGGGGGGGTGACGGAGAGGGAGAGGGACTCGGAGGACTGGGCCTGGTCGACGACGTTGAAGTAGTGGCCGGACATGGGGGAGCTGACGACGACGGCGGAGGAGCCGGCGTTGGGGATGGTGAAGTTGCCGTTTGCGTCGGCGAAGACGGACGTTGCGCCGATCGAGACCCTGGCGTAGGGGAGGGGGGAGGAGACCTCGGTGCCGCATTGGTCGGCGTGGAAGTTCGGGGAGGCCATGCCGCGGACGGAGCCGGTGACGTCGATGTGGTCGATGAGGTCCTCGGCGAAAAGGAGGGCGCCGGAGAGGGCGTCGACGACGAGGCGTTCCTTCTGGTAGAGCTCGGTGCCGGGGAGGCCGTTGTCGGCGGTGAAGACCAGGGCGAGGGCGGGGGGGACGACCATGTCGTCGATGCCGGCCCAGATGACGAGTTGGGGCGCGTTGAGGTTGGTGAGGTCGGCGTTGTGCGCGAGCGTGGTGGCGCGCTGGATGTTCTCGGAGATGATCTTGTTCTGCGCATCGGCCGGGACGGTGAAGCCGCCGAGGTCGCGCAGGGCGGACTTGGCGAGGACGAGCGGGCTGCCGGGCTCGTTGCGGCAGAGGAGGCGGAGGTCGGCCATGTAGACGGGGACGCCGTTCTTGGACTGGGTGAAGTAGACGAGGGTGAAGCGGTACTGGCCGGTGGCGGGGTCGTAGACGAGTGGCTGGGTGTGCCGGCCGTCCTCGAGGATGCTGACGGGGGAGAGGTCGGCGGCATCGACGCCGAAGACCGGTGAGTGCCGGACGACGAACCACTGGGCGCTGTCGGTGGGGCTCTTGCCGTCGGAGAAGGCCGGCCCGTAGATGGTGGTGATCCGCCCCGAGGGGAAGCGGTAGAAGCCGTCGCCGGGGTGGAGGGCGAGGAACTCATGCTGGGCCGGGTTGGCGATGGCGTCATCGGCGACGCCGGCGCCCTTGGTCGGCTGGCTGGAGTTGTCGGCGGCGGCGAAGCCGGCGAAGAGGACAAGCGAGAGGAGTGCGGTCGTGGCGGGGAGGAGTCGTCGGGTCTTCATGGAGTGGGCCTCGGGGGGGGTTGGAGTGCTAAGTGCTGAGTGCTAGGTGCTGAGGGAGGAGGACTGAGGGACAGGTGGGACGCGGGCGACCACGAGCGGGCGACGAATCGTGATCGGGATGGTGGCGCTCAGCACCCGGCGAAGAAGGCGGTGAGGAAGTCGAAGAAATCCTGGGAGTTGGTGGTGCCGTTGTTGTTGAAGTCGGCGTTGCCGGCGAAGAAGTCGGTCAGGAAGTCGAAGAAGTCCTGGCTGTTGAGCGAGCCGGAGTGGTTCCAGTCGGCCGGACAGACGGGCGGGCAGGTGACGGTGGCGGTGACCCGGAAGTCGTCGACGGCGGCCTCGACGATGGAGCCGGCGCCGGAATCGTCGGCGATGAAGCGGACGCGGATGTTGGCGGTGGGCGTGACGAGGCTGCTGACGGCGAACTCGTGGTAGAGCCAGCCGCCGGTGGTGCCGGGGCCGGTGGGGCCGACGGTCTCGGCGCGGGTCCAAGTGACGCCGTCGTCGCCGGAGACATCGACGACGAGGATGTCGGCACCCGGGGCGCTGCCCTGGTTGTTGGAGTACCAGCGCCAGTAGCCGATGACGGGGTTGGTCCGGCCGGCGAGATCGAGGCGCGGGGAAAGGAGCGTGGTGCGACCGCCGTCAACGTCGGCCTGACCGACGGCGCCGCCGACGGTGCCTTGGCCGGTGAAGTAGCACTGGGTGCCGGGGGCGGGAGTATGGTCGTCCTCGGGCTGGGCGGCGGTGCCGATCGGGTCAGCGCGGACCCACTGGCCGCTGACGGCCGTGTCGCCGGTCACACCGGCGGTCCAGCCCATGTTTGTCTCGAAGTCGTCGGAGAACACGCTGGTGGTGTTGGTGACGGTGGCGACGAGGCGCGCCGAAGCGCCGCCGGTGGGGTAGTCGACGGTGAGGCCGGCGGTGGACTGGGCCTCGAGGTAGTACTGGACCGATTGGCCGCACGGGGCGCCGGGGAGCGTGGCGGTGAACTGGTTGGCGCCGGCGGACGACGGGGTGGACTGGGTGAACATGCCGGAAGCGCCGATGCGCGCGAAGAGACGGAGCGAGCCGGGGGTAGGGAGCTGGGAGGCGCGGAAGAGCTCAACGGGGAAGGTGGTGGGCGCGTCGGGCGTGATGGCGGTGACCGGTCCGCCGGGGATGCGGATGTAGAGGGCGTTGGCGATGAGCCAGTTGGCCTCCCAGGAGATGCCGCCCCAGACTTCTTCGGCGGTGGGGATGATCTGGGCCGCGGGGAGGATGAAGCCGAACTGGCCGGTGTCGCGGAGCTCCATGCCCCAGCCGAGGATGTTGCGGTCGCCGTAGGTCCAGTCGGAGGAGACGCCGTTGGCGGGGTAGATGGTGGTGTAGGTGGGGCCGGCGACATAGGTGACGCCGTGGACGGCGAGGATCGCCTGGGCGATGCCCGCGTTCATGACGTCGAAGAGGCCGGCGTCGGGGGGGAGCTGGCTGGTGTAGCCCCAGGCGGAGAGGACGAGCTGGGAGTAGCTGTGCACGTCGACGTGGAAGATGATCTGCGGGCGTGCAGTGACCCAGTCGCGGAGGATGGCGGTCTCGGGCTCGGAGAAGGGGGCGGTGCCGCGGTAGGTCTCACTGCTCGTGGTGCCGGAGGAGCCGCCCTGCGGGAGCTGGCCCCACTGGTATCCCCAGTTACGGTTGGTGTCGACGCCGAAGGTGGTATCGCCGTTGTTGCGGCGGTTCTTGCGCCAGAGGCGGTCGGTGGACCAGGTGTAGATGTAGCCGTCGGGGTTGACGACGGGGACGATGAGGAACTCAAAGTGGTCGAGGAGGGCGTGGACGGCGGTGTCGCTGTCGTAGGTGCGGACGAGGCGGTCGGCGATGTAGATGGTCGTCATGCCGGTGATCCACTCACGGGCATGCTGGAGGCCGTTGAGGAAGATCGCGGGCTTGTTCGAGCCAACGGTGCTGGTGATGCGGATCCCGTAGACCTCGTTTCCCTGGAGCGAGAGCCCGACGATGAAGCGCGAGGCCAGGTCGGGGCGCTGCGCGACGAGCGAATCGACGTACGCGCTGATCTGGTCGACGTCTTTGTAGTCGGCGAACCAGGAGAGGCCGCGCTGCTGGTTAGAGGCCGCGATGTGCGCGGCCTCGGCGTCGATGAGCGCCTGGATGTCGTTCTGGAGGATGGCGTACTTGATGCCGGCCAGGTCGAGGGCCTGGAGGGCGTCGGGGGGGACGCTGTAGTCGACGGGTCCGACGCCCGTGCCGCCGCAGGTCCAGAGCCTGGCGCCGATGGCGTCGAGCGTGAGCTGGTCGCGGCTGGAGGCGACCTGAACGCGGAGGAGCTTGTGGCCGTCGTAGCGAACCTTACCGGGTTGATCGATCTGGGCGACCCCGGCGCCCGCGCCCCCCGTCCCTGCCCAGATGACTACAGCAACGAGGACGAGCAGCAATCGGCGGTGGGACATGTCGAGGGACCCTCGCAGAAGTTCTGGGACCGTCGGAAAGAACACGGGAGGAAACAGAATGCCAGCACCTCCGCGCCCATCGAGAAGATAATCCCGAACGGGTCGGAGGGGTAGGAATCGGGGGGGATTAGGGATGGGGCGTCTTGTGGGGCAGAATCCGGGGCAGTCTCGACGGTCCGGATATTCGCAGACGCACCCGGACCTGATCCGTGAACAACACCAGTTGTTTTGCGTGGCTGTGGGGACCGGGGCAATGTTCGGAGTTCGGAAGGAGCAGGGGCAGGGTGTGGGCGCGGCGTGGGGGAATGGGGAACCTACAAAGCGGGTGAGACGCGGGGCGGCACCGGTTTCGGTTGTGCCATGTCACTTCTTCTTGCTGCCGAGGGGGAGCTTGTTGAGCAGGTCCTTGGCCTTGTCGCCGGCCTTGTCCTTGAGCTTGTCGGTTGCCTTCTCGATCGCCTTGCTGGCTTCGCCTCGGGCGCGCGAGGCGAGCTCGGCAGCGCCGGCCTTGGCGAGGGCATCACCGAGCTTATTGCCGTCGAGGAGGATGCGCGGGTTGTCGAGGGGGCCGCGGAGGCCGAGGGGAAGGTCGAGCAGCTTCACCGGCGCCGAGCCTGCGCCGCGGAGGGAGACGGTGGTGTCGTGGAGGGTGACCTGGAGCGGGAGGTCGATGAAGCCGACGCCTTGGGCGCTCCATGAGCCGTCGAGGAGAAGGTCGATGGTGCCGCCGTCGATGGGCTTCTTGCCGCCATCAGCGACGGCGGTGAGTTGGCTGGCGACGACGCTGGTGGGGAGGCCGAGGTACTTGAAGTACAGCTTGTCGGCCTCGGTGGGCTGACCGGCGGCCGCCTTGCCGCCGACGGCGATGTTGGCGGCGAGCTTGTTGCTCCGGGTCGCGACGGAGACGGTGGGCTTGCCCTCGACGAGCCAGGGCTGGGTGGAGAGGTTGTGGGCGGAGATGTCGAGGATCTCGCCGGGGAGCTGGGCGGCCTTGACGCCCTTGGCGTCAAGCGTGCGCACGAGAAGGGTGGGGACCTTGTCGACAAGGTGCGAGGCGGTGACGTGGGTGTAGCCGTTCTCGCGGACCTCGCGGGCGAGGCGCTGCTTGAGCGTCTCCTTCTTGGCTTCCTCGCCGGGCTTGGCGGGCTCGGTGGGGCGGTCCTTGTCGGGGCCGGAGGCCTTCTCGATCCACTTGCGGACCTGGGCGAGGCGGTCCTTCCAGAGCTGGGCCTCCTTGATGTAGTCGTCGATGGTCTTCTCGCCCTCTTTCGGGGGCGGCGGGGGCAGCGGCCTGGGGCCGCCGCCGACGAGGTGGCCGCGGACGGCGCGCTTGTCGCCGGATGAGCCATCGGCGACGGTGACGTTGTCGAGCTTCAGGCGCATGCGGAGGAGGTCGTCGGTGTTGACGTCGGCGGTGACCTCGGAGGCGCGGAAGAGGTCGGTGTCGAGGGCTTTGGGATCGGCCATCGCCAGGGAGGAGATGGTGAGCTTGCCCTGCTTGACGTCGAGCTTGGCGGATTTCATGTCGACGGTGGCGCCGTTGGCGGATTCGAGGCCGCGTTTGAGGGCCATGGTGACGATGGGCTCGGCGAGCAGGGCCTGGCCGACGTAGAGGAGCGCGCAGAGCAGCACGACTAGGACGACGCCGAGGATGCGGATGGGGTTGCCGACCTTCTTGGCGAGCAGGTCGTTGTAGGAGCGCTTGCCCTTGCCGCCGCCGACGAAGACGAAGGTGAGAACCTTCACCCATTTCTTGCGGGTGAGCTGTTGGAACTTCTCGGAGCTCTCTTCGAGGCCGGCGAGCTTGTGGCGGATGCTGTTGATGGCCACGACGAGGGCCGCGCCGACGGCGAGGCCGAGAGTGAAGCCAAGGAGGGTGCCACCGGTGGTGGCGTAGTAGTCGAGGCGGAAGAGGGCGAGGACGGGGGCGTTGATGGCGGCCTTGAAGAGGGGTTGGGTGGGGCCGTCGAGGAGAACGGCGCCGGCGGCGAAGGTGACGGGCAGGATCGCCAGGGAGACGGCCTTGGCGAGAAGGCCGGCAAGGCCGGCGACGAAGAGGTTGGCGTTGAGGATGATGAGGAGGAAAACGAGCGCGGCGATGAGGCCGGGGCCCTGCTGGAAGCCAGGGACGAAGCCGAGCATGGCGCCGAGGATGCATGCGGAGAGGACCTGGAAAGGGGTGGTCTTGCCGCGGATGAGCTTGCCGATGTTGCGGGTGATCATGTCGTTGATTCTCCGGCGTGATTATTGCGGGTCGGATCAGTCGCGCCACGCGGACTCGCCGTGTTGGAGGGACCAGTCGTTGCCGAAGAAGCCGCATGCGGCAATGCCGGGGGCGCCGGACTGGAGTATGGAGGGGGCAAAGATGGTCCAGTCTGGGTAGGCGACACCGGAGACGAAGTAGGGGAGGCGGTCGGTGAGACGGAGGCCGGCGGGGCCGGTGCCGGAGACGACGCCGACGCTTGCGTCGTGGGTGTCGAGCCGTGGGCGGACGAAGATGCAGGCAAGGTCGTCGGCCTCGGCGCGTTTATCGCCGACGGTGATGGCATCGCGGTGGACTTGGATGGGGCTGTCTTTGAGGAGGGTGTCCCAGGCGGCGCTGGTGTCGGCGTTGCCGTAGAGGATGACGTTGCGGTCCTGCATGGCCGCGGCGTTGCCCAGACAGAACGGTGATGCCGCCTCGACGAGCGCGACATCGGGCACGACATCGATGGAGCCGTTGCCGCGGTACCAGAACGTTTCGGCGTCGTAGCGGGCCTTCGCGAGTGACCAGGCGTTCTCCTCGGGCGTGCCGCGGGTGGCGTAGGCGAAGACGACCTTGCGTCGGAACGCTTCCTTGAACGGTCCGCACCGTCTCGGGTACTTTCGGAGGTCGGGCCGGTCATTGAACACGGTCCACGATCCGCTCTCGTGTGAGAGGTAGAGGCGCGTGGCCAGGTAGGGGCGCGGCCCTGGCCAAGGGATTGATTCGAGCGTCTGGCCGTCGAGTTCGATGGCGACGGGCGAGCCGGATTCGACCGCGGACGGGTGCGCGAATGACAGCAGTGCGACGTTGTCGGTCTTGCCCGTGAACCTGTGGGTAGCGGGGTCGAAGGTGATGTCGATGCTGCTGGGCGCAAGGCACTTGTTCTGCGACAGGATCATCGCCCAGTGGCAGTCCGAGGAGACACCCGGACTTGACGTGATGAACTCGACGTGCCGGACATCCTCGTCTTTGGGGATCGAGCGGCGTGCGAAGAACTCGAAGATGGGTGGCCAATCGACGCAGGCGTCGCCCCACCAGTGTCCGGCGTCGGGCTGCTCGTGGTAGGCGAAGTCGGGGTGGAAGGTCGCCAGGTGCTGGCGCATGGTGCGGGCCTGCTCGACCGGGACGTTGTCGTCGGCGTCGCCGTGGAGGATGTAGACGCCGTTGTGGAGGAGGTTGCGGCTGAGCGAGAGCGTGTCGCTGGGGGAAGCGGCGCGCTGGAGGAGTGCGAGCACGGGGTCGGAGGTGTCGAGCCTGGCTGCGCCGGAGTAGGACCAGAAGCTGATCCAGCCGGCGCTGGGGGCGATGGCCGCGAAACGGTCGGGGAACTGCACGCCGACGTTCCATGTGCCGTGGCCGCCCATGGAGTGGCCGGTGAGGTACGCACGTTGTGGATCGGTGTTGAGCCGGTTTTCGGCGTCGTAGAGGACCTCGAGCGCGTCGAGGCGTCCCCAGTCTTCCCAGTCGAAGCCGAAGGGGCGGCGGTTGGTGGGGCAGACGATGTGGCACCAGTCCTTGTGCTCGTAGGCGTTGGCCTGTGAGGTGGCTTCGACGCTGGCACCGTGGAGGCTGAGGACGAGGCCGGGCTGGGCGGCGTCGCCGGGCTTCGGGTGGGCGGGGACGACGGAGTAGTACTGAATGCTGCCGTCGATTTTGCTGAGGAAGGTGCGTTTGTGCTTGTCGGTTTCGCGTCGGATGCCAACGCGGAGTTTGAGAGGTTCGCCGATGCGAGTGCCGTCGGGTGCGGAATCTGTCGGTGGGACAAGCCGCAACGAGGCATCGACGTCTTGCGGTTCGGTCAGAATGGTCGAGTTCAGATCGAAAGCCGCTTTGCGGATGCTGAGCGGGAGCAGGTCGGGCACGGGCGTGACGGTGTGCGCTCCGCCCCACTCGCATTCCAGTGCGTAGCCGCGCAGCGTGCGGGTCGTCGCGTTGATAACCACCGCGGCGCCGCCGGACTCGAGCTTGTCGCCGATCAAGACATCACCGACGGTCAGGTCGCCGTTGTTGAGGAAGATCTCGGCCGGCGATGCGACGAGCCTGGCCCGCAGCCGCCGGCGCCCGGAGCGAAAGAGGAGATCGTTTGCACCCGCGTTCAACTCGATGGGCAGCTTCACGTAGCCGTACTCGTATGGGTCGCCGACGCGCGGTACGCCGCCCACGTAGACCATGCCGTGCCCGGAGGCTTCGAGGATCATGACGCGCTGGTCGGGCGACAGGACCGTCCAGGCCGCGTAGCCGCCCGCGGGGATCGCGAGCCAGCCGTCGTTGCCGGCGGCGGCGGGTTTCCAGGACTGGGTCTTGCCATCGGGGAGGGCGACGGTATCGCCGCCCGTGGGCGTCTTCCATGTACCGGCGACGATCATGGCCTCGACTGCGTCGGTGTGAATGGGCGAGCGGGCGGAACTCCCGACTGGGCCGATGACCAGGGCCTCCTTGAGCACGATCTCGGGCGGCGGTGGAGGCTCGGGCTGGGCTTGGGAGTGCGCCAGGGGAGCGAGGGACACGGCGATCACGGCCAAGCGGGAGCCGCGGACGATGGACGGTTGGGGATGCGGCATCGGGTAGGTGTCCTGGACGCGGTGGGGGGATTCGCGCGACGGAGCGAGAAGCACGATAACCGGTCGGCGGGCCGGCCGCGGAGTCAGGATGGCGTGACGCGGGTAGGAGATGATGTAGGATTGAGCTACGTACAGGCCTCTAGGCCGGGAGTCGACATGGGCAGGATGCGCACGATGTGGGGAGCGATGGCGGCTGTAGCGGTGATCGGCGTGGGCGGGATCGCCGCGCGTGTGGGGGCGGCGGAACCGCCGGGCACGCTGTTCCTTGTGCCGGACAGGTACGAGGCGAAGGTGGGCGAGAAGCTGCCGGTGCACGTCGCGATGAAGCACGGCGCGGTGTTCGGCAACTGTGACTGGGATGCGAAGTCGGTGAGCTGGTTCTACATACGCGTCGCCGGGACGCAGGAGAACCGGGAGACGGTGCCGGGGTTGGGCGATGCCCCCCCCGCCCCCCCTTCCGCCCCCCCTCCCAGCCCCCCTCCCGTCCCGCCCGCCGTTCCGACCCCGCCTGCTCCGGCTCCAGTGCCTTCTACGCCGCCGGATTCGACCAAGCCAGCGCAGGTCGCGCCGCCGGCGCCCGTGGTGGGTCCGCGTGCGGCGATGCTGCCGCTTGTTCACGCGGGGCTGACGATGATCGGCATGGATGTCCGGGCGCGGGTGATGAACCTTCCGGTCGAGGATGTCGGGACGTACTTGGCCGCGGCGAGCGACCGGGACCGGATCCTGGTGCTGCACTCGCTCCCGCCGGGCGTGGCGGTGGAATGTCGTCTGATCGAGTCGGCCGCGGCACTGGTGCGCGTGACCGGCGATGAGCCCTCGGGGCCGGACGCGCAAACGGCGACTTCGAAGGCGGGGCAGGCGGCAGAGATCCGGTTCCTGAGCGATCCGACGGCGACGCCGGTCGGGGGCGAGGTGTCGCTGAAGACGCTGGTCGGGGGCGCGGCGCGCGGCGAGGTGAAGGTGACGGCGACATTCGTGCCGCCGGTGCCGGACCCGGCCAAGCCGCAGGTGACCGAGGTTGTGCCGCCGCCCCCGCTGGAGTTCCTGACGGATGCGAATGGCGTGGGACGGTTCCGGCTGTCGCTGGCGGGGACGTGGCGATTGGAGATGCACGCGGCGAAGCGGCTGATCGGGGACGCGGACGCGCGGGTCGAGCTCCATGCGGCGACGGTGACGTTCAACGCAACGGGGATTGGACCGGCGCCGGACAAAACAGCGCCGCCGGCCGAGCCGGTGAAGAAGGATGGCGGGAAGTAGGGCGCGGACCGCCGGCCACCGGCTGCGGGGCCGCGTGCCGAGGACGCGGAGGCTGGACGGAGACGGAGGAGGAGACCGTGGTGCGAAAGGACAGGCCTGAACGTCCGTTCTCCTCGGTGTTCCCGTTTCAGAGTCGGTGTGCCTGCCTTGGGTTCTTGATCGCCGGCGCCATCGCCAGTCACGCCCGCGCGCAGCAGTGGGCGGCGTTGGGGCCCGCGCCGATCTCGGGGGTGCAGTACACGGGGCGGGTGGCGGTGGTGGCGTGCAGTCCGACGGACTCGAACCGCTACTTCATCGGCGCGGCGGACGGGGGCGTGTGGCGGACGGGCGACGGGGGTCTTTCGTGGATTCCGGTAACGGATTCGATGCCGACAACGTCGATCGGGGCGATCGCGATCGATCCGACGAACTCGAGCGTGGTGTACGTCGGGAGCGGGGAGGCGAACTTCGCCAACCACTCGCGGTACGGGTTGGGGATCTACAAATCGGTAGATGGCGGCGACAGCTGGACGCTGCTGGCTGGTCCGACGTTCGCGGGGCGATGCATCTCGAAGCTGGTCGTCGATCGGATCAATCCGCAGACGGTGTACGCCTCGGTGACGATCGCGGGGGGCTTCCCGACCATGGCGGCAGCGCGAGGGCACCCGCAGGCGGCGGGGCCGCTGGGGGTTCTCAAGTCGGCGGACGGCGGCGTGACGTGGGCGCAGCTCGCCGGTGGGCTGCCCGGCCTTTCGGCAACCGACCTGGCGATCGACCCCGTGGACACGCAGACGTTGTACGCCGCGATCGGGCACATCTTCGGGTCCGCCGACAACGGCGTGTACAAGACCGTCAACGGCGGCACGACCTGGACGCGGCTGGCGGGCGGGCTGCCGACGGCGAGCCTGGGGCGGATCAGCCTCGGCGTGGCGCCGACGAACCGGATGCGTGTGTACGCGCTGATCGCCAACGCGGCGGACGCGGCCGGCAATGGCGCATCGACGCTGGGCGCCTGGCGGACGGACAACGGGGGCACGACGTGGACGTCGCTGCCGGTGGGGAGTTTCCAGGCGACGTACGGGTGGTACCTGTCGTATGTATCGGTGCAGCCGACGAACGCGGACGTGGTGTTCGTGGGCGGGCTTAACATCCTGCGGTCCACCAACGCGGGCGTGAGCTGGTCGAACGTCACGGCGCCGCACGTGGACAACCACGGGAACGCGTGGGACGCGGCGGGGCGGTTCGTCGTGGGTGATGACGGGGGCGTGCACCGCACGGCGAACCTGGGGACGAACTGGTCGCCGCTGAACGCGGGGGTGGGGGTGATCCAGTTCTACGCGGGGTTCTCGACGCACCCGACGGACGCGAACGTCATGATCGGTGGGACGCAAGATAACGGGACGAACCGGCGTTCGAGCGCCGGGACGTGGCAGCAGGTGTTCGGAGGAGACGGGGGGTGGACGCAGATCAACCAGGTGAACCCGTTGATCGTGTTTGCAGAGTCGCAGGGGACTGGAAGCCTTGGGCGCTCGACGGACGGGGGGTTCTCCTTCGGCGGTTCGTCGTCGGGGATCATCGGGAGCGACCGGAACTGCTTTCTGCCGCCGTACCTGGTGGACCCGGCGAACCCGAACCGGATGCTGTACGCGACGCATCGGGTCTATGAGAGCATCAACGGCGGCGTGACGTGGGCGCCGATCAGCGGGGACCTGACCGGTGGGAGCGGGGCCATCCGGGCGCTGGCGATCGCGCCGTCGGATTCGGACTTCGTGTACGCCGCGACCAACGACGGGCGCGTGCAGATGTCGACGGACGGGGGGCACGTATTCCAGCTGATCGCGGCGGGGGTACCGGGTTGGCCGCGGACGACACGGGAGATCGCGGTGCACCCGCAGATTCCGACGGAGGTGTACCTGGCGGTGTCGAACTTCGGGACGGACCAGGTGCGGCGGACGACGGACGGGGGGCAGACGTGGGAGCCCTTGGATGGCGATCTGCCGGACGTGCCGGTGAACACGGTGGCGGTGGAGGTGCGGGGCGCGGCGACGGTGCTGTACGCGGGGGCGGACGACGGGGTGTACCGGACGGTCGACGGGGGAGCGACGTGGACGCGGCTGGGATGCGGGCTGCCGCGTGTGCCGGTGATCGACATGAGCGTGGAGCCGGCGCGGAACCGGGTGGTGATCGCGACGCAGGGTCGAGGAGCTTGGATGTGCCCGCTCACGGCGCCGGCGGACTGGAACATGGACCTGGTGGTGAACAGCGCCGATTTTTTCGAGTTTCTGAACTCGTTTTTCGCGGGGGCGGCGGATTTCAACGGGTCCGGGGGGACGGACAGCCAGGATTTCTTTGATTTCGTGAACGCGTTCTTTGCGACGTGCGGGTGAGAGAGGTGGTGACTCACTTCCCCTCTTTGGCCGCGACCTCGAGGATGCGTGCCATGAGGTCGTCCCCCTCGCGCTGCGGGCGCGGGACGATGCGGTTGTTGACGAAGACCAACGGAACGCTGGTGAGACCGAGTTGCTGGGCGGCGCGGCAGTCTTCGGCGATGGCCTGGGCGGCCTCGGGTTTGTCCATGGCGGCGAGGAGGGCGGCGGCGTCGAGGCCGAGCTGAGCGGCGGCGGCCTTGAGGGCGTTGTCATTGAAATCGGCCTGGTTCTTCAGCAGCCAGTCGTGCATCCTCCAATAGGCGTCGCTGCCGCCGAGCGTGCCGGCTGCCTCGGCCGCGAGCGCGGCGCGGCAGGCGAGCGGGTGGATGGCGCTCTCCGGCACCACGGCCGGGAGCGCGGGGTTGCAGCCTTTGTTCACGGGGTAATGGCGGAACGTGTAGCGGGCGCCGGAGCCGGAGGCGGGGAGGGCCGCGAGCGCGGCGCGGATGTCCTTGTCGATCGCGGCGGTGAAGGATTCCTGATAGTCGCCGAAGAGGACGATCTCGACCGGCTTGGGAGCAGCGGCGGCCTCAGGCGCCTTGCCGACGGCGAACGTCCATGAGCGCTGGTCGGGGGGCAGGGTCCTGGTGGGCTGCTGCTGCCAGTCATCGATGTACTTCTGGGCAGCGAGGACCGGGCGGTCGGCGGCGGAGGTCTGCGCTGGGAGGTTGCGGGCGGCGAGATCGGCGACTGTTCGAGAAACCGTGTTCGCCAGATCGAGTGTCCACTTGAGCTCGACGCCGTTGATGAAGATCATGGGGGTGAAGAAGAGGCCGAGGGCGAGGCCGTCCTCGACGTCGGCCTGAACGCGGTGGAGCGTTTCGGGGCTCTGCATGAGGGGGGTGAAGGAGGCGGGGTCGAAGCCGAGTTTGTTGAGGCCGACGTTGAGCTGCTCCTGCGTCTCGAAGAGCCCGCCGACCTCGAAAAGCCAGCGGTGCATTTTGAAGAACCCCTCGTCGCCGCCGAGGATGCCCGCGGCCTCGGCCGCGCGGGCGGCCCAGCAGGCGTTGGGGTGGAGGGTGCGGCCGGCGTACTTGTTGCAATCGGTGCACATCGGGAAGTGCTTGACGGAGAGTGAGACGTCCTTGCGCGCGGCCAGGACCTGCTCGATCTCGCCCTCGATGCGATTGCAGTCGGGGCACTGGTAGTCGGTGAGGACGACGATGCGGATGGGGGCGGACTCGGGGCCGGTGCGGTAGCGACCGGTGAGGCCGGCGGGACCCCAGCGGTCGGTGGGTTGCTGATGGCCGTTCTTCGCCGCGTTCTCGGCGGCGCGCTTGACGAACGCGGCGCGATCGACCTCGGCCTGGGCGGCGCGGTCGGCCTGGTAGTTGTGCTCGCCGATGGCGAGGCCCGAGGTGGTGAGCGCGAAGGCGACGGCCCAGGCGATCGGCCCGCGACGAAGAGCGAGCGGGCGGGCGGGAGCGGGGGGAACGGGACGAGTGGCGGAACGGCGGGGCATCGATGGAGGCTCCGTGTGTGGAACTGCGGAGAGTAGCGAGGTGAGGTGGAGCACAATGGTGAAGGAGAGGTTGGCGGCGTGGGTGGCGGCGCAATAGGGGCAGAGTTGTGCCCTCGCGATCATCACCCCTATGAAGACCAGCGACATGACGGCGCCGAGATCGGCGAGCCAGCGCAGGGGGGAAGCGAGCCGGCCGCGACAGAGGGTCCACGCGGTGGCCATCGCGACGAAGTAGGCGAGGCCGGCGAAGGAGACGGGCCAGTTCAGCCCGGGGATCGTGCCCCACCTGGAGTTCTCCAGCGCGTCGCACGCGCTCTTGGGACCGCAGCCGGGGATGTGACCGCCGAAATGCTTGCGGACGAGCATGGCCGCGGCGGCGGCGGCAAGGAGTAGGAGAGCGAGACAGGCGATGCCGAGAAGGGGGTGGATTGGAGCGGGATCAGAGAGCGATGGCGCGGACACGGAGCCGCGCGGCGGCGGTGCTGCGATGGTCCTGGTCGGCTTAGCTCTGGAGTGATCGGCCATCCCGGATTCCTTACCGACGGGTGTTGCCGCGGCAGCGGGGCAGTGTAGAAGCGTGCGAGCCGGGCGGACGCTGGCTCGGGGCGGCGGGGCCTGAGCGGGTCCCGGCACGGGCGGGTCGCGCGTGCGGTATGCTCGCCGCGGCGCCGGCGTGTGGTGGGCCTGTGACGCCGGCCCTGGAGGGCCCCGATGTTGATGCTCGTTCATGGCGTGCTTCTGAGCCTGGCCGTCTGGTTGTCAACGGCCGCGCCGCCGCCCGAGCCGCCGATGATCACGCACGGGCCCTTCGTCGGCGCGACGGATTCGACTTCGGCATCGGTGTGGGCGCGTTTCTCGGACCCGGGGGAGTACTGGCTTGAGTTCGCGCCGGCGCAGGATGCCCGGCCGTGGACGATGATCCGCTGCAGGGCCGCGGCGGATTCCGACGGCTGCGTGGTTTTTCGCGTGCCGGGGTTGCCGCCTGGCGCTCACTTCGACTATCGGATCGGTTCGGGGGCTGGCGACTCCAGGAAAATCCTGGCCGGCGGGCAGGGGTACGAGTTCACCGCCGCGCCGCCGGACGACAGCACGGCGCCCGTCCGCCTCGCCTTCGGTTCGTGCGCCAACGACGTGAAGTACAAGTCGATGCCGGCGTTTGCGGCCATCAGCGCGGCCAAGGCGGACGTCATGATCATGCTCGGCGACACGCCGTACATCGATTCGACCGAGCTTGCGGTCCAGCGCAGGCGCTACCGGGAGTTCTTCGCAGTGCCGGAGCTGGCGTCGCTGCTGAGGTCCACCCCGCTGCACGCCGTGTGGGATGACCACGACTTCGGCAAGAACGACACTGATGGTCGGCTCAAGGGCAAGGAGCACTCCCGGCAGGCGTTCCTGGAGTACCACGCTAACCCGTTGGCGGGCGACGGGAAGGAGGGCATCTACACAAGCTTCCGGCGGGGGCCGGTGGAGGTCTTCCTGCTGGATACCCGCTGGTTCTCGGGGACCGAGCCATCATTTGCGGACCCGGCGAAGACGACCCTGCTCGGGAGGACTCAGTGGCAATGGCTGACCGACGGGCTGAAGAAGTCGACGGCGACGTTCAAGATCATCGCCGCGGGGATGATCTGGAACGGTGCGGTGCGCCCGAACAAGACCGATCATTGGATGAACTACCCCTACGAAAGGGATGCGCTGTTCCGTTTCATCGGCGACAATCGCATCAGCGGCGTGGTGCTGGTGGGTGGCGACATCCACCGCTGCCGCGCGCTGCGCCTGCCGGTGGAGGCCTTGGCCGGGTACAACCTGTATGAGTTCATCGCGTCGCCGCTGGCGAACGATGTGCATACCGACTCCAACGTGCCCACGGCGGCGCTGCTTCACGACGCCGGGGAGCCGCACAGCTTCGTGCTGATTACGGCGGACGGCGCGGCGAAGCCGCCGAAGCTGACGGCCGAGTGCCGCAACGGCGAGGGGACGGTGCTGTTCTCTGTTGATGTGAGCGGCGACGAGCTGCGGGCGCGGACGGCTGGAGGGAAGTGAAGCCGCCGGGCCGGCGACTACACTTGGCTGGTTCGGGCGGGTAGCTCAGTTGGCCAGAGCATTCGCCTTACACGCGAAGGGTCCCGGGTTCGAGTCCCGGCCTGCCCATTTCTCCGGTGGTGGAAGAACACGCTGTCCTCCCGTGGGGGGGACCGCGTGCCCGGGTTCGTAGGC
>JBGPJM010000065.1:0-21526 GCA_041485385.1 Phycisphaerae bacterium
CGGGGTCGCTCATCACGGCGAGGCTCGCCGCTGAGGAACACGGAAGGGAGGTCTTCGCGCTCCCGGGGCGCGTGGATTCGAAGGCCAGCGAGGGATCCCTCGAACTGATCAAGAAGGGCGGCGCGGCCGTTGTGACCGTTCCGGCCGACATCATCGACGCACTGGAATCGCCCGCACGCCATCACTTCGACGGAACGCACCAGGCCATCACGACCGATCCGGCGCGTGAACAAGCCCCGCTCTTTGAAAGCGGTACCATGCTCGCTCCCACACCCCCGCCCCAGGCAGGCTTGAGCGAGCGACAGCAGGCCATTCTCGCGGCATTGACGGAGCCCAAGACCCTGGATGAGCTCGCGCGCGAGACGGGGACCGAGCCTGGATCGCTCCGTGCCGACCTCACGGTCCTGGAAATCCGGCGGAAAGTCCGGCGCGAAGGAACACGCGTCGCAGCGATCGCCTGAGAACTCCGCTGGAAGCCGCGACGGAGCGGGCCAGGAAGCTCCCCCAAAAAAATCTTTTTCAATCGCTTGCCGTGTGGAGGTTGATTGGCTATCTTATTCCAAACCAGCCGTACCAAATCTGTACGAACTGGAAAGAGTCGGTCGATGCAGGCGGTGAAGGAACATTTCCCAACCCAAGGAGCGGGGCCGATGGACTCAACACACGCGCTGATCAAGCTGGGACCGGGCGGGGATTTTGTCCTCGACTACGAAGCGGACGGTCAAGGCCGGATCAGCGTGCATGAGGCGGCCATGCTCGATCTTGGGGGGCGGGTGGAAGTGTGCGGCAACTCGGCGGCTCGGGCCGTCGGGTCATCGCGGGGCGAAGACCAAAGGGGGCGGGACGTTTCGCTGCTGGCCGGAGCGCTTCTGGCGGCGGAGCGTGTGCTTCTTGATCAGGTCCGAGCGCTCGGGGTCGTTTGCCAGTTTGCCGGATCGTCGAGCGAGAGCGGCCGCGTGCGGCCGGTGTCCCCGTCTCGCCACCCACTACGGCGGTCCGGTCTTCTCACCATTTCGGAGGACCCGTTCAATGAATCTCACGCCAAAGCAACTGAGGATCCTGCAGCTCATCCGGGATTGCCGCGTCCGGCACGGCTATTCGCCGACGATGCAGGAGCTGGCCGACGAGATCGGCGTCAGCAAGGTGACCGTGTTCGAGCACGTCGAGGCGCTCATCAAGAAGGGCGCGCTCGTGCGCGAGCCCAACAAGGCGCGCTCTTTGTCGATCGCTGAGGGTGTCGCGGTCCCCGACGAGGCCCGCCCGCTTCACTTCCCGCTGGTCGGCAAGATCGCCGCCGGCTATCCCATCGAGAAGATGGAAGACCGCGACGAGCTCGACATCCTGGACATCGTCGGTCCCCGCCCGGGCCGCGCCGGGGCGATCTTCGCCCTCCGAGTCTCCGGCGAGTCGATGCGCGACGAGGGGATCCTCGACGGCGACTACATCCTGGTCGAGCGCACCGACACCGCGGGCAACGGCGAGCGCGTCGTCGCCCTCCTTCCGAACGGCGAGACTACGCTCAAGACATTCTTCAAGGAAGCAGACCGCATCAGGCTCCAACCGGCGAACCCTGAGTTCAAACCGATCTACGTGAAGGAGTGCAAGATCCAGGGAATCGTCCGTTCAGTGCTCCGGAAGTACTGAGGGTCAGCAGATCCCGCCGCGCAGGCCGAGCCTCCGGGGCGGAACTCGCAGGCTACCCCCCCACCGGGCCAGCCCCCGCGTGCCGTCGGTGTGCCCACCGTATCCGTTTGAGGCCTCTCGGATCAAGCAGGCATCTCGGCGCGGCGAAGCTCGTCGCCCCTGGCGGGAGCGACAGGCCGCCGGCGCGGACTTGCGCGATGAGTAATATTATAAGGACGACCCCCGCTCGCGCGATCCCCGAGGAGCTTTCCCGAATTACGCCCCCCACTGCCCCGCATACGCAGTCTTGTACTCCGGCGCATCCAACGATGCGAGCTCGTAGAGACGCTTGGCGATCTGTCGCAGGTGAAGAGCGTCATGCGCGGCCCAGGAGGCAAGCAGGTCGCCCGCCGCGATCGGGCCGAATCGGGGGTGCTCGTGGGAGCGTGTCCAGTCGGGGTGCTTCATCGAGCGAAGCCAGCCGATCGACTCGCGGCGCTCGCGGACGAATCTCGCGACCGTGGCGACAAGATCCTGCTCGTTGTACCGCCGCTCGCGTGCCCACCCCTCCGGATCGATCGGCGCCAGCGGTTTCGACGGATCATCGAGCACGCCGCGAAGCCGTGAGCGGAAGTCGTCGACCTCCTCGTCCGCGAGGTGACAGACGATCTCGAGAATGGACCAGGCGCCGGTCGTGGGCTTGAAGCTCGCCCCGTCGGGCGACAGGCCCGCGACCGCCGCAGGCAGCGTCTCGGCGAATCTCTCCAACCGTGAGATGATGGCTTGGGCGTTCATCAACTCTTCTCCGGGCTCGTTCCTTCACACGGGGCGCGTCACGACGGCTTATGAGCTGCCCGTCCGCATCTGCTCCAGGCCCTCGGGAAACGGGTAGCTGGGAAAGACGCCGACATGCCCGAATCGCCACATCGCCAGCGAGGGATACACATCTCCGCGGAACCCGGCGTTGTACATCGTGCGAAGCACGGCCTCGAAACTCGGGTCGATACCGCCGGAACTCATCAGGCGGTTGGCGCGGGCGTTGAGGAAACTGACGCTGGCAACGGGCAGGCGATCGCGCCGCCTCTCGAGCATCTTCGTGACGGTGGCAAATCCGCGAGAAAGGTCCTCGAGGCTGAAGTGATCGCGACCTCGCGGTCGGAGGATCCCGAGGATGAGGATGCTGTCGAGGTCGATCTTGAGGACGTACGGCTCGCGGTCCGTCGCCGCGTGAACCGACACGGACTCCTGGAACATCTTGGCGAAGCTGGTCACCGCGCGCGGAGTCCACTGGCTGGTCTGGATGAGGTTGACAAACTGGGCGACGATCCCGTGCGAGTTGTCCGTGTCGTTGACGCCGCAGACGACGGCGCGGTACCGCCCGTCGAGCACGTCACGCAGCATGTCCTGCCCCCACAGGATGCGGATGCGCTCGACGGCCCCGGGGACGGCGGCGGCCGCTCCGGTGGGACCCGCGGGAAGGAGGCTGACCCGGTCGGGGAACTGCTCGGACCGGAGGAGCAGGTCGGCGTCCTCGTCGTACAGCCGGACTCCTCCGAGCGTGCTGGGTACGGTCTCGGCTCGTGCCATGGCGTCGACTCCTTCCGCGGGGCGAGCGCCCCCCGGCTCGCACCGCATCCATGGTAGCGTGCGGACGCCGGAGTTTGGAAGTCATCAGCCTCGGGGGACGCGAAGGGCGAGGCTGCACTGGACGAGCAGCTCGGCCGTGCGCGGGCTCTTGCGCGACGCGAGCCGCCGGGCCATGAGTTGACGGGTGACGGCCAGGGGCGCCGCCTTGCGCGGGTCGGCCAGGAATGTCGGGAACCCGTCGCGGAGGGCGCTTCCAAGACGGGTCTGGAAGCCGGGTCGCGGGGTGCAGTCGGGGAGGGGGAACATGGGGCCGTCCTCTGTCCCCCCTGCTCCCCCCAACCCCTTGCCGCGAGAGAGAGGCGGGGCCAGGCGCCACCGGCGCGCAACCCGTGCGCTACAAACCGGAAACGAGCGGAGGCCCGTGGGTTGGGCCTCCGCTCGTTGGGTTGGACGGTCGTGCTTGTCGCCGAACGGAACGGCCTACGCCGCAGGCGAGTACGGCCGCGTGGATTCCTGTGTCCACCCCCGGATTCTGCTCAAGGGAGCCTCCAGCTCGGCGACGAGCTCCTCGGCGGCCGCGCGGGGATCCTCGACATGCTGTAGCTCGTCGAGGCTCTCCTGCTGCTCCCGCAGGAACCGCTCACACAACTTCTCTTTCGTCTCGACGCTCATGGTGTGCTCCTTCACGGTGGGTGCTCATCGTGAGAGAGGCTGGCGGAAGCCCGATCGGCGCGCGAGATCGAGAGCGGCGACGGGTCCACGCGGCGCAAGCGGATCACCCCGAGAAAGGAAAGGGCGAGGTTCAATCGTCGCGGGTCCGAAGACGCCGCGAGAATCAGCGCTCCGGGAACGAGGCGCGGGCGAGAATCTCCGCCACCGGACCGGGAATGACGCCGGCCAGATCGGTCAGCGCGGCGCGGACATCATCGGGGCTCTTCGCGCTTATGAACTGCCCGTGCTGGGCGACCGCGGCGGCGATCGAAACGAAGTAGCCCAGCAGGCCGCGGAGACGGGTGTCCTCATCGGCGCCGGGCGTCACGAGCTTCTTCGATCGTTCCTTGAGACGGACCAACTGCTCGACCGTGGCGCCGCCGCCCGTCAGCGTGCCCTGATCGATGCGTTCATCGACAAAGGGCGAGGAGCGGAACGCAGCGCGGAGCCACGCCTCCCCGTCGGAGCGCTCCAGCCGGGCAATCAAGTCATCGATCGGCCGTCGCGGCCCGCTCACGGCCATCTTGAGCAAGCGGGAGGACGTCGCCCGATCCAGGTCCGGCGCCGCCTTGGACTGCTCGTTCACGGATCTCTCCTTTCAGGGTTCAGAACAACCATCGACCGCCTCCGTCATAGAGCTAGAGCAGGTCGCCGATGTCGAGGTCGATGTCTTCCTCCCGCACGCCGTCACGGAGAAGCACCTCACGGGCAGCCTTGATGAAGTGCCGCTTGCCGGTGAGGATCATCACCCAGACACGCTCGTCGTTCTCGCCGAGCTGCTCCCCGATCAGCCTGCGCGAGAGCCCCCGCACGTAGTACAGCGTAAACGCCTCCCACTGACGGGCCAGCCCGCGGCGATCGCACTCCTGGCGGGCCAGCTCCCGCGCGGCACGGACGAACGCGCGGACGAACTCGCCGCGCTGCGTGTCGTCCTCGCCGGCGGGCATGAGCCCCGAGTCGTCCGGCATGACGGCGCCCTTGTTGCGACCGATCTCCGCCTTCCATCGGCTCTTCAGGTACCAGCACATGCCGTTCATGAGCCAGCGGCGCAGGCGCATGCCGCTCTTCTGCCACTCCCGGAAATACTCGGCGCGTCCCAGGTACTCGACGAAGAAGCCGCTAACGGCGTCGTCGGCATCCCAGTAGCTGCGGTACGAGGTCCCGAGGTAGTAGACCTTCAGAGCGGGGGCGTAGACCTCCATGATGTAGCGGTTCAGCTCGTCGCGCCCGGACTTGCCCGCTTCGTCGCGATCAAGGATCCAGGTGCGCATCGTGGGGGCGAACACGTCACTGGTGGGCATGTGTCCTCCCGGGGGCTTGCGCCCGCCCGCGCGAGGGCGGGCGCTCAAGGGGAAGCTGGGACGTACAACGCCCTGCACCGGCGCCGGGCCGGAGCGCCAGATCGCCGCGAGTCTACCTCCTGGACCTCCCTGCCGCGCATCCGGTCTTAGAACTGAAGTGGCCATGATCGGTGTCCGTCCGTGGTGTGCACGCGAGCCGTCCACAAAGAAAGGCACGCGGCGTCCGCATCGGCGCGCGACGTGATCATTTCCTTGAAACTCTGGCCGACCGGCGAAACTCGGCGGTTCGGTATCTCCTCCTCCTTGCACCAGCGGAAGAACCTTGTCTGAACACCGACGCACGCTCCGGGCGCCGGCCCCACCGGAGGCACCCTTGGAAGCGTGCATCGGATCTGAAGGAGATCGCAAACGAGCGCGGCCTGCATCGCCGCCGCCGCGATCATCCCCGCCCTACAGACTGCCGCCCCACCCGAGGCCCGCGCTCGAAGCAGTTCTCGGTGAGCATCACGGTCGCGCGGCCATCGCGGCGTCTTTCGTCGGAAATACCCGCCCGGCGCGGGATTGCGCCTTCCCTGCTCGGTTCGCCCACCATGAAGTGTCATGCAGAGCCTCCCGTTCTCGCGGTCTCTTTCCTCGTGCGCGGACGATGCCGCGAACCCGTCCGCGACGCGGATGGAATCTACCGCAAGGCGGTGACATCACTATGTCAGTGGTTCCTCGCCCGCTCCTCGCCGCCGGCGCCGGGCTGACACACAGCCGTCACCGGGCGGTCGGGTTACGGTAGAGGTCGAGCGTCGCGCCAGCCATTTCCTGGACACGCCTGGCCAGCTCGGGCGGCCGGATCACTCGGCAGTGGCTGCCCATCGAAAGCACCCACCAAACGATCTCGTCCAGGCCCGCCACGGTGCAGCGGAACGTGGCCGACCCGTCGGGATGGAAATCCACCGTCTGGGTCTTGTGCCAGCGCGTGTCGCTCATCGTCTGCGCAAACTCGGCGTCAAAGAGGATCTCGACCTCGACGTCCGGGCCGCGGACCATGCGCCAGGCGTTGCCGAGGTAGCCGTCCAGCGAGAAATCGGACGGGATCGCGTACGGACGCTCCGTGAGAAACACCTTCGTGAAGCGCGAGAGCTTGAGGCAGCGAACCGCGTCGCGACCGGCGTGAAAACCCACGGCGTACCAGGCGCGGACGGAAAAGAACAGGGCATACGGGTCGAAATCGAACTCCTCATCGGCGGCGACGGGGTCGTGCGAGTCGTAGCGGCAGACGAGCGCACGCCCGGCGGCGATCGCCTCGCGGACCCGCTCGTAGACATCGATGCACCCATCGGCGGCATTGGTCTGTGCGGTCTGGATCTTCACGGCGCGGGAAACGCTCATGATCTCCTCACGTACCGACGCGGGGAGCACCGCCTGGACCTTCGCCAAGGCTCGCCACGCGGGCCGAAGATACGCAATCTGCTCCGGCTCGGCGATCTGCTCACACAGCACCGCCAGGGCCAGAGCCTCGTCGGGGGCGAGCTGAATCGGCGGCAGGAAGAAGTCGCCGCGGATGCGGTAGCCGCCCGACTCGCCGTCGAAGTAGAAGGGAACCCCGACGGCCTGGAGCTCCTCGAAATCCCGGTAGATTGTCCGTTCATCGACGCCGCACTCGGCGGCGAGCCGCTGCGCGGTCCAGCCTCGCTGCGACTGGATGAGCGTGACCAGCTTGAAGAGGCGATGCACACGGGAATAGGGCATGGGATCGTGGGGTCCGGGGTTGGGGGGCGGCGGGGCGCTCGAATGCCGGACCCCCGGAGCCAGAGTGTACGGGGCGGCGCAACGGGGCGGCCGCGCCTAGCGTCCCCCACCTCTGATCGATCCATCATGAACACGAAGCTGGAGATCGCGAAGAACTGGCTGCCGCGCTACACCAGCACGCCCATCGACGAGATCGGTGACTACATCCTGCTCACCAACTTCCACGACTACGTGGAGCGCTTCGCGACCATGTTCAAGTGCGGCGTTCGCGGCGAGGGGCGGCCGATGCAGACGGCGACGAACACCGGCGGCCTGACCATCATCAACTTCGGCATGGGGTCGGCCAACGCCGCGACGATCATGGACCTCCTTCTGGCCCGTGCACCCAAGGGGGTGCTCTTCCTGGGCAAGTGCGGCGGGCTGAAGAAGTCGGCCGAGATCGGGTACTTCATCCTGCCGATCGCCGCGATCCGGGGTGAGGGAACGAGCGGCGACTACCTGCCGCCGGAGGTGCCGGCGCTGCCGAGCTTCAAGCTGCACAAGTTCGTCTCCGACCGGATCGTGGCGCGCGGGCACGAATACCGGACCGGTGTGGTGTACACAACGAACCGGCGGGTCTGGGAGTGGGATGAGGTATTCAAGAAGCGGCTCGAGGACATGTCTGCGATCGGTATCGACATGGAGACGGCCACGCTCTTTATCGTGGGGCACGTAAACCACATTTCTCGAGGAGCGTTGCTGCTCGTGTCCGATGCCCCGATGACGCCGGAGGGAGTGAAGACCGAGGTGTCGGACCGCGCGGTGACCGGGAAATACTCCCAGATCCACCTCGAGATCGGGATCGAGGCCATGACCCAGATCGGCGACATGGGCGAAACGATCAAGCACTTCACGTATTGAACCGCCCCACGTCAAACCACCGTGCATCCACGGTCCGGCGCGCCGGTACCTATGATTAACGGACTCGTCCGTCAGGTAAATCGAGGCAACCATGGCTCTGGTCGCAGCCAGGAAGAAACGGGGCCGGCCGCGCCAGCCCGGGCTGGCGGAGACCCGGCGGGAGCAGATCCTGGCCGCGGCCACGACACTCTTCGCGCGGGACGGCTTTGCCCAGACGGACCTCCAGCAGGTAGCGGACGTGCTGGGCGTTGGGAAGGGGACGGTGTACCGGTACTTCCCGAGCAAGGGCGAGCTCTTTCTGGCGGCGGTGGACCGGGCGATGCGCCAGATGCACGAGACCGTCACGCGGGCCGCGGACCAGAAAACCGAGCCGCTCAAGCGGCTCTCCCGGGCGATCCGGGCGTACCTGGCATTCTTTGAGGAGCACCCGAATTTCGTGGAGCTGCTCATCCAGGAGCGGGCGGCGTTCAGGGACCGCCAGAAGCCCACGTACTTCGAGCACCGGGAGCGGAATATCGAACGCTGGAAGTTCATGTTCCGCGGGCTGATCGGCGCAGGCGTGGTGCGGGAGATGCCGGTGGACCGGATCACCGACGTGCTGAGCAGCGTCGTCTACGGAACGATGTTCACCAACTTTTTCACCAGACGCGAGAAAGTGGCCCAGCGACAGGCCGAGGACATCCTGGACGTTCTGCTCCACGGGATCCTGCGCCCGCGGCCAGAGCAAGGAGGCGCGGCATGACAAGGACGCAGACCCGGTTTCTCCGGGGCGGGGCCGCCGTGTTGCTGACCACATTGACAACCAGCGGCGGCTGCTCCCGCGACGGCGGCGCGAGCGCCGGCGCCCGCCCGCCGCAGGCCTTGCCGGTGGTGGTTGCGCACGCCCAGCGTCGTGACTTCCCCGAGAAGCTGGAGGCCATCGGGCTTGTCGAGCCGGCCGCCTCGGTATTGCTCAAGCCACAGATCGAGGGGAAGCTGCTCGAGGCGAAGTTCGTTGAGGGGCAGGAGGTCAAGGCGGGCGAGCTGATGCTCGTCGTCGATCCGCGCCCGTTCGAGGCGGCGCTGCACATGGCGGAGGCGAACCTGGCCAAGGCAAAGGCCGTGGCGGGCGACGCCGCGCGCCAGGCGGAGCAGATGAAGACGGCATCGAGGGGGAGCGCGGCGTCGACGCGTGAGGTCGACCAGGCGCAGGCCGCGGCCGACGCGGCCCAGGCGGAGGTACTGGCGAGCCAGGCGCGGGTCGAGCTGGCCCAGCTGGCGCTGGAGTACTGCTCGATCCGGGCGCCGATCACCGGGCGGACGGGAACCCTGCTGGTCAAGCCGGGGACAGTGCTGAAGGCCAACGAGACGGAGCTGGTCGAGGTCAGCCAGATCGCGCCGATCAACGTTGCGTTCTCCGTGCCCGAGCGACACCTGGGCGTCATCCGGGCCCGGCAAGCCCAGGGACCGCTCCGCGTGGAAGCGACCGTGCCCGACAACGGCGGGCCGTCGGCGGTGGGCGAGCTCACTTTCATCGACAGCAAGGTCGACAGCGCCACCGGCACCATCCGGCTGCGCGCGACGCTCCCGAACGACGATCGGCGACTCTGGCCGGGCGCGTACGTGAACGCGGCGTTGACGCTGGGCGTCCAGCGCGGCGCGGTCGTCGTGCCATCGCCCGCGGTGCAGGTCGGGCAGAAGGGCACGTACGTCTTCGTCGTGAAGGACGGCGTCGCCGAGGAGCGGCCGGTGAAGGTTGGGCGGGTGGAGCTGGAGGAAACGATCATCGCCGAGGGGCTCACCGGCGACGAGACGGTGGTGGTGGACGGGCAGCTCCGGCTCCTGCCGGGCTCGAAAGTCGAGGCGCGGGAGGCCAAGGAGACGGCTGGATGAGCCTGCCGCACCTGTGCATCCGCCGCCCGGTGATGACGACGCTGATCATGGTGACCGCGCTCCTGTTGGGCGTGCTGGCGTACCGAGGGCTCCCCTCCAGCGACCTGCCGAACGTGGACTTCCCGACGCTGCAGGTGTCGGCCAGCCTGCCGGGCGCCAGCCCGGAAACGATGGCCTCCAGCGTCGCCACGACCCTGGAGCGCGAGTTCTCGACAATCGCCGGGATCGACTCGATGACCTCTTCGAGCTCGCTGGGGAGCACGCAGGTGACGCTCCAGTTCAACCTGCAGCGGGACATTGACGGGGCGGCCCAGGACGTTCAGGCGGCCATCGCCCGCACGCTCAGCCGCCTGCCGCACGACATGCCCAGCCCGCCGTCGTACCGGAAGGTCAACCCGGCGGACCAGCCCGTGCTGTTCGTGGCGGTGACGTCGCCGACGCTGCCGCTGTACACGCTGGACGAATACGCCGAGACGATGATGAGCCAGCGGATCTCCATGGTGGACGGGGTCGCGCAGGTCGTGGTCTACGGCTCCCAGAAGTACGCGGTGCGCGTGCAGCTGGACCCACGGTCGCTGGCGACCAAGGACATCGGCATCGACGAGGTGGCCCGGGCGGTGGGCGCCGCGAACGTGAACATGCCCACCGGCTCCCTCAGCGGGCCGCACTCGACGCTGACCGTGCAGGTCAACGGCCAGCTCACCAGCGCCGACGAATACCGGCGCGCCATCGTGGCCTACCGCGACGGCAACCCGGTGCGCCTGGAGCAACTCGGCCGGGTCATCGACAGCGTCGAGAACGACAAGACCGCGGCGTGGTTTAACGGCGACCGCGGCATCATCCTGGCGATCCAGAAGCAGCCGGGAACCAACACGGTGGCGGTGGTCGCCGCGATCAAGAAGCTGTTGCCGAGCTTCCGCGAGACACTGCCGGCCTCGGTCTCGATCAACATCCTCTATGACCGCTCGCTGGGAATCCGCCAGTCGGTGAGCGACGTCAAGTTCACCCTCGTGCTGACCCTGGGGCTGGTGGTGATGGTGATCTTCCTGTTCCTTCGCCACCTGCGGGCGACCATCATCCCCAGCCTGGCGATGCCCCTCTCGATCATCATCACCTTCGCCGCGATGAAGCTCCTGGGATTCAGTCTGGACAACCTCTCGCTGATGGCCCTGACGCTGTGCGTCGGCTTCGTGGTCGACGACGCCATTGTGATGTTGGAGAACATCGTCCGGCACATGGAGATGGGCAAGCCCCGCCTGCAGGCGGCGCTGGACGGCTCGAAGGAAATCGGGTTCACCATCATCTCGATGACGCTGTCGCTGGTGGCGGTGTTCATACCCGTGCTGTTCATGGGCGGGCTGCTGGGCCGGCTCCTCAACGAGTTCGCGATCACCATCACGGTGGCAATCCTGGTCTCCGGGTTCGTCTCCCTCACGCTCACGCCGATGCTCTGCAGCCGCTTCCTCGGCGAGGGCGGGGATGGGCGCCGACCGGGCCGGCGCGCCCCGCACGGTCGCCTCTACGAATGGTCCGAGCGCCTGTTCGACTCGGTGACTTTGCTGTACGGCCGCACCCTGCGGACGGCGCTCCGGTGGCGGGCACTGGTGATGCTCTTCTCGCTGGGCATCCTCGCGGCGACGGGGTGGCTGTTCATGAAGGTCCCCAAGGGGTTCCTCCCCAGCGAGGACACCGGACGCCTGCTGATCACCACCGAGGCGGCCGAGGGCACCTCCTTCGACGCGATGGCCCGCTACCAGAAACAGCTCGCCGAGATCGTCCGAGCCGAGCCCATGGTGGACTCGTTCATGTCCAGCATCGGTTCCCGCGGCGGGCAGGCCACGGGCACCAACAGCGGGACGATCTTCGCGCGGCTCAAGGACCGGAGCCAGAGGAAGATGTCCGTCGACCAGATCATTGCCAAGCTGCGCCCGAAGCTCATGCAGGTACCAGGAGTGCGGGTCTACCCGCAGAACCCGCCGCCGATCCGCATCGGGGGCCAGCTCACCAAGAGCCAATACCAGTACATGCTGCAGGGTCCGGATACCGACGATCTGTACGAGTTCGGCCCGCGCCTCGCCGACAAGCTCAAGGACGTGCCGGGCTTCCTGGACGTGACGACCGATGTGCAGCTCAAGAACCCGCAGCTGGTGGTCAAGATCGACCGCGACAAGGCCGCGGCGGTGGGCGTGACCCCGGAGCAGCTCGAGCTCGCGCTGGCGAGCTCGTTCGGTTCCCGCGACGTCACCACGATCTACGCGCCCAACAACGATTACACGGTCATCATGGAGCTCGAGCCGGAATACCAGGCGGACCCGTCCTCCCTCGGCCTCCTCTACCTCCGGTCGAGCAACGGCCGACTCGTGCAGCTGGCGTCTGTCGCGAGCGTCTCGCGCGGCGTCGGCCCTCTGACGGTGAACCACTCCGGGCAACTGCCGGCGGTGACAGTCTCCTTCAACCTGGCGGTGGGAATGGCGCTGGGCGACGCGGTCGAGCAGGTGCGCCGGGTGGCGGCGCAGACTGTTCCCGCGACGATCTCCGGGAGTTTCCAGGGGAGCGCGCAGGTGTTCCAGTCATCGCTCCAGGGGCTGGGGCTGCTGCTCCTGGCCGCGATCCTGGTCACGTACGCGATCATGGGCATCCTCTACGAAAGCTTCATCCACCCCATCACGATCCTCTCGGCGCTGCCGTTCGCGGGCTTCGGAGCCTTGGCGACGCTGATGCTCTTCCGGATGGAGATGAGCCTGTACGCGTTCGTGGGCGTGATCATGCTGGTGGGGCTGGTGAAGAAGAACGGCATCATGATGGTCGATTTCGCGATCCATGCCCAGAGAGATGGATTGCCGGCGGTGGAGGCGATCCACAAGGCGTGCCTGGTGCGCTTCCGGCCGATCATGATGACGACGATGGCGGCACTCATGGGGACGCTGCCGATCGCGCTGGGACTGGGGGCCGGGGCGGAGTCACGCCGGCCGCTGGGCGCGGCGGTGGTGGGCGGCCTGATCTTCTCACAGCTCGTGACGCTCTACGCAACGCCGGTCTTCTTTGTGTACCTCGATTCGCTGCGGCACCTGGGACGGAATCGGGCCAGGCGCGCCGGCGGAGACAACGGGCAGCACGCTCCCCGCCTCGAATCCATTGAGCCGGCGCCGGCGGCGCTGGAGGTCGCCCGAGCGGCTGGCGGCGGGGCCGCATAGACCCGCCGAGGCGCGGGCCGCTGCGACTTTCGACCAGTCAAGAACGCGAGGCCGCGCCGGGCGCCGGTGCCTGGTGCTTCTTCCACAACACATCGAGCTCGGCAACGATCGCGGACGAGGCAGGCGACACTCGCCCGCCGGCATCGGACTCCGCGCCGAAGAGTCCGACCCGCAGTTCCTCGAGCATCCACCGGTACTGCTCAATCAAGGGCGGCATGATCCCCGGGCGCATCGCCCATTCGCCGGCGTCGACATTGACCGCTGGCGCCGCCCGCCGGGCCTGCGGGAGCGGCGCGGCGGCGCGGCGCTTGTGGTCGCCCGATTTCCCCCTCGCCGCCCCGGATTCACCCGCCGTTTCGCCCGCTGCCGCGCCCAAGGCCCGCGCCGCCGACATCGAGGCCGCGACCCAGCCCGTGAACCGCTTCCAGTGCGGGGCCACGTCGCTCAACGCCCGCGTCTCCACCCGCGAGCCGCCCTCGCGGAGAGTGAACAGGCGCTCGCGGGCGGATTCGACGTACCGCGGGTAATGCCGAACCCGCTCCCACGGCAGCAACAGCAGGAACCCCCGCGGCATGAGGTACGCGGCGTGCTCGCGGATATCGGCGATGCTGTCGGCCCAGAGCCGCGGCGTGCCGCCGGCGAGACGTTGGGCGATCTTGAACCTCGCCTCCAGCATGCGAGCGACCGCCTCGCCAACCTCCCTGGTGGCGCTCGGCAGCCGGCCACGAAGCTCCACAAGCCGCCGCTCGAACTCCTCGCCGTCGCCCACCGCGGGCTGACCGGACGTGAACACGCGATCGGCGATCAGCGCGGACACGGAGTTCCGGAGCTGCCGGGGCGTACCGAGCTGCCCGAACTGGCGCACCATGTCCCCCCATTGCGGCAAGGCTTGGACGTAGTGCTCAAGCTCGTCGCGGCAGCCGACCTCGAAGAGCCGGCGCACACCCAGGAGGGTTTGCGCGCCCGCCTCCCGTGGGGATTCCACCAGCGCGAGCGACGCCGAATCTCCCGCATCGACCAACGCCGGGTACATCGCCGCGCCCGCGCCGCCCAACTCCACCTCCACGCGCTCCGGCAGCCGCCCGAAGTCCCAGCTCTCCACACCCTCCCGTTGGAAGCGCCCTCGGCTCTGTGCAGCGTGCGCCCTGCGGAGTCTCCCCTCAAGGCGCGCCATCAGCTCCGTCACGTCTCGCCCCGCGCCCAACTCCGCGCTGCGCTCGTCAACCACGCGGATGCGCATCCGCAGGTGCGCCGGCAGCGCCTTGAACGACCAGGCGCCAGGGTCGATCGAGACGCCATACAGCACCTCGATCGCCTCGCTGAGCCCCTCGCCAAGTGAACCCTCGCCGAAGCACAGAACCGCGGCACACGCCGCGGCGACATCCGCGGCAGCCGCCTTGACCTCGACAAGCGACCGGCGCGCTTTCGGCAGGATCTTGATGAGCCCCTGGACAAGATCTGGGAGCATCCCGGAGACAAGCCACGCGGCCCGCTCGGGCGTCAGCCGCGGCAGCCCCGTCAGCGGCACGGTCAACGTGACGCCGTCGTCGTCCTTCCCCGGCGAAAGCGCATATCGAATCGGGCACACGATCGGAGAACCGCTCTCGCCAAGCTCCAGCGAATCAGGGAAGAGCAACGGATCGAGAGCAACCCGCGCCTCCGGCCGAAGCAGCTCCCCAAGGGGCAGCATCAACACACGCGGATCGGACGCCTCCGCCTCCGCACACCACGCCCGCAGCGACGCGGGATCACACACACGCCCCGGGATCCGCCCGTCAAACCACGCGGCCAGCTCCTCGTCCGCAACGAGAACCCCGGGCCGCCGCAGCTTCGCCACCGCCTGCTGCGCCGCCTCCCGCACACCCCGGTTGTGCTCCATGAACAGCGCGGCCAACTCCCACTTCGCCCGAACCAGCCCATCGAGAATCAGCAGGGCCCGGGCAGCCTTCGGATCGACGCCGGCGATCGCCGCCCGCCGCCGCGGCACCACGACAATGCCGCTCATCGTGACCCGCTCCCACGCGCTGGGCTCGCCGGTCGCCGGATCCAGGTGCTGATCCGAGAGCTGCCGGCGGAACATGTGCCCGGCCAGCTCCTCGATCCACTCCGGCTCGATACGCGCGACGGTCCGCGCATACAGGCGGGTCGTGTGCACCAGCTCCGCAGCCATGATCCACCGCGGCGCCTTCCTGAACAGCACGGAGCCCGGGAAGATCTGCACGCTCCCCGCCCGCGCCGAGCGGTAATCAAACGAGCCCCCGTCCGCCTCCCGGCACGCAACACTGCTGATCAGCCCCGTCAGCAGCGCGCGGTGGATGGCGTCCTCCGAAGCCGGCCGCTCATTCAGCCGCAGATCGATCTCCTCCGCGATCCCGGCGAGCTGATCCAGCAGCTCCCCCCACTCCCGCATCCGCGCCGGCGACAGGAAATGGTCGCGGCACCACCCCACCAGCGCGCCGTACGCCAGACCCCCGGCCGCGTGCTGAAACTGATCCCACACCCGAAGCAACGTCAGAAAATCGCTCGACTCATGCCGGAAGACCTCCTGGGCACGATCGGCGTTCTCCTGCCGGCCCATCGGGCGCTCCCGTGGATCCTGAATGGAGAGCACCGCGGCCAGCACCAGCACCTCGCGCAGCGACCCCTCGGTGTCCGCCGCGAGCAGCATCCGCGCAACGCGCGGCTCCACCGGCACACGCGCCATCCGCGCCCCGACGGCCGTGAGCGCACCACGCGCATCCGGCGCATCGATCGCCCCCAGCTCAAACAGCGTCTCGAACGCATCCTCCAGCGAGCGAGGATCTGGCGGGTCCAGAAACGGGAACTCATCCACGGGCCCCAGGTCCAGCGCCCGCATTTGCAGCACCACGCTCGCCAGGTTGGTCCGCCGGATCTCCGGGTCCGTGAACCTCGGGCGCGAGGCGTATGACTCCTCGCTGTACAGCCGCACGCAGACGCCCGGCGCTGTCCGCCCGCACCGGCCCGCCCGCTGGTCCGCCGATGCCCGCGAGACCGGTTCAACCGGCAGCCGCTGCACCTTCCGCTCCGGGTCGTACCGATTGATCCGCGCGAGGCCGGTGTCCACTACATGCGTAATTCGCGGAACCGTGAGCGACGTTTCCGCAACGTTCGTCGCCAGGATCACGCGCCGGCGCGGACCGGGATGGAAGATTTGGTCTTGTTCCTGGTTGCTCAAGCGCGAGTACAGCGGCAGAACTTCGGCGTCGACGGCACGCCGGCGGAGGGCTTGGTCGACCAGGCGGATTTCCTGCTCGCCGGGAAGAAACACCAGCATATCGCCTTCCGGCAGGGAGGGTCGCACGAGATCATCGACGGCGTCGGCGACGCGCTCCGGGTTGACCGCCTCGTCGTCGTCGGTTTTTCCGGGGCGGTACCGGAGCTCCACCGGGAACGCGCGCCCGGAGACCTCGATCACCGGCGCCGTTGTGCTTCCGCCGAAGAACTCGCTGAATCGGCCGGGATCGATCGTGGCGGATGTCACGATCACCTTCAGCTCGGGGCGCGTGGGGAGCAAGCGCCGCAGATATCCCAGCAGAAAATCGACGTTCAGCGAGCGCTCGTGCGCTTCGTCGATGATGATTATCCCATAGGAATTCAAGCGTGGATCGGATGTGAGCTCGGCGAGGAGCATGCCGTCGGTCAGCACCTTGATCCGCGTGGCGCGGCTGGTCTGGTCCAGGAAGCGGACCTTGACGCCGACCAGGGAGCCGAGGGAAACCCCGCGTTCCTCGGCAATTCGTGCGGCGACGGCGCGGGCGGCGAGGCGGCGCGGCTGGGTGTGACCGATCAGGCCCTTCGCGGCGAGGCCCAAATCGAGGCAAATTTGCGGGAGTTGCGTGGTTTTGCCGGAGCCGGTGGGGCCGCAGATCACCACGACCTGGTGGCGCAGGAGGGCGGTTTCGATCTCCTTTCGGCGCTCGAGGATGGGGAGGGAGGGGCTGGCTTCGGGGGGCATAGGTGGGGGTGCCCATAGTAGGGGTGGGCCCAATCTGCGCGCCCAAATCGGGTAATACCATGCGATTTGCGGCGGTTTTTTGGCACGTTCGGTGGACTGACCTGCATGTTCCGCGACCTGAGATCGCGCTCCAGGCTGCGGAGAGGGTTGTCCGGATTCGGTCGCGGCGGCGTGGGAAACTTGGACCCCAGTTCGTGGGAGGGGATCGCCCGAACCTCATGCCGTTTTCATCGCTACGTGCGATCCTGAGTCAGGCGCCCCGAGTCACGAAGAAACGGAGGTCCAGCCATGTACCCGACCAGGAACGACCTGCCCGAGGCCACCCGGACGAAAATCGCCGAGCTTCTCAACGCGCGGCTGGCCGATGCCATCGACCTGCAGACGCAGTGCAAGCAGGCGCACTGGAACGTGAAGGGCCCGAGCTTCATCGCGCTGCACGAGCTGTTCGACAAGGTCAACGCGGCGGTCGAGGACTACGTGGACGTCATCGCCGAGCGGGCCGTGCAACTGGGCGCGACGGTGCAGGGGACCGCTCGCTCCGTCGCGGCGCGCTCGACGATCCCCGAGTACGCGGCCAAGGGTGGCGACGGGCGCGAGCACGCCGCGGCCCTCTCGGGCGCGCTGGCCTCCTTCGGCAAGCTCGCGCGCAAGGCGATCGACCAGAGCAACGAGCTGAACGACGCCGGTACGGCCGACATCTTCACCGAGGTCTCTCGCGGCACCGACAAGTGGCTCTGGTTCGTCGAGGCCCATCTCCAGGCCGAGCGATAGGCTCACCACGACTTTCCCGGGATCGCCGCGCCCTTGAGACGCCCTGCCGAAGGACGCCGGCGAGCTCTCTCCCTCCGGGTGCCCAAGGAGCAGGCCCAGCCGGGCCGGTAGCTACCCGCCCCGTCCTCCTCCCCCGGCGCTTGCCGGGGTTTCTCGTGGCGGGCCGAGTTTCCGCGAAGAAAAACCGTGCTACCGAGGCCCGGAGGCGTCATACTCGTCTCTTGGGGGATACCCCAGGAGGGTGCTAACCATGCCTCGTCGCATCAAGATCAGCCTTCGACACGTCGCGGCGCTCGGGCTGACGGCTCTGGCCGGCGTCCCCACCCTCGCCCCCATGGCCCGGGCCGACATCACGCTCTTCTTTGACGCCGCGGCGTTCCAGGCCAGCACGGGGGCGGTCCCCCAGCCCGAGTTGCCCGGCCTTGGGCTTGTCGGCCGGCACGTGGCGCAAACGACCGTGGGCGACCTCACGTTCTCCATCAACAATGAAAGCCCTCAAATCGCCCTCGTCCTGGACGAGTTCACCCCGCTCCACCCGGGCAATGAGATCGGGCTCTCCGACTGGGAAGCTCTGAACGTGACCGCTGCGTTCCCCGTCTACGCCCTGGGCTCGTTCTTCGTCGAGGGCATCGACGAGCCGGTGTCGTGCAACGCCCTGTGTCCCTGCACCGACGCCACCTACTCCGTCCGCCTGTTGCTCGGGGCCCAGCCCGTGGGCGAGTTCACGTTCAACGCCCCCGACGGGGTTCTCTCGTTCGTCGGCGTGTGGTCCGACCTCCCTTTCGACCGGGTGGAGTACCGCGACCTCTCCGAGATGTGCGACAACGAGTACTGGGGCAGGTTCCTTGTCGGAACCGCGCCGCGCACGTGCCCCGCCGACTTCAACCACGACGGACTGGCCAACTCCCAGGACTTCTTCGACTTCCTGACCGCCTTCTTCTCCGGCGCGCCCGCCGCCGACTTCAACCACGACGGCGCGACCAACTCGCAGGATTTCTTCGACTTCCTGACGGCGTTCTTCGCCGGATGCCCGTGACCTGAGGGTTACGTTCCGCGGAGATACCGCGACTGTCAGGTCGCATTTCTCTTGAGCGCGACGTGTCCGGCTGATAGGGTGGGGCATTCAACTGCGGAGGCACCCTATGAACCTACGCCCGACGCTTTCCGCGTTGTTCGTCGTTTGCGCGCTGGCCGCCGCCGGAATGTCGTACCAGCACGCCGCGGCTCATCTTGGCTCGGTTGCGGCTTCGAAATGGCCCAGCCGGGCGTGCAGGACGGGGACCTTGCGTGGCTCGGCCCGAAGTTCCAGGCCATAGGCGGCAAGAGCGGCGGCCTGCGACTCGGCATCCTCCGGCATCCATTCGAGCTTGAAGTCGTAGAAGCCCGCCAGGCCCGTCTCATCGACCCCGGGCTTGCCGCCTCCGAAGCGGCCCAGCAATCGGGCTACCTCCTTCATGCTGGCGTGGTCCAGCACAATCCGGCCGGAGCGGCCCATGGAGAACACCCGCTCTTTGGTGCTGGGGGCCGGCGCGGGCGTGCCCGGCTTGCGAGCCAGGACCAGCACCGGCCGCTCCTCACCCCTCCATTCGCCGCCTAGGCGCAGCCCTAGGGCGATCAGATCGCGGAGCAGACGTCGCGCGTCGTCGTCGTCGCCGCCCGGCGCCTTGACGGGTTGGTGACCGGATGGCCGGGAACCAAAGGCAGAAGGCCAAAGGCGCAAAGCAGGGTCGCTGATAATGGGCTGGGTGCGCATTTCAGCGCGCGCAGGCCCCCGCTTCCGGCACTATTTCTTCTCCTGCACAGGCTGCTGCAACGTCTCGAGCGCCTTCTTGGCGAGCTCATCCTGTGGGTTGAGCCGCAGCGCCGTCTCCAAGGCCCGCTTCGCCCCATTGGTATCCCCCGCCTGGGCCGATGCGACTCCCAAACGCCCCCAGAGGGCCGCATCGGATGCCTCGTACCCCAGCGCCTCGCGGTAGGACGCCGCCGCATCTTCCCATCTCTCGCCGTTTGCAGCGTCATCGCCTTCGTGAACGCACAGCCAGACAAGCACCGCCGTCAGATCGCGCGGCTTGTCAGACAACAGCCCCCACTCGCTCCGGAACGCGTCGAGCGCCCGCGAATACCTGCCCATCCTCTGGCGCGCCACACCCAGGTTGTGCCAGATCTGGTGATCGGCGGGCTTGAGCCTCGCTGCATCCGCGAGCAGCAACGCGGCCTCGTTGTTCCTTCCGCTCACCAGCTCCGCATACCCCTGCGCCGCGAGTTCATCCGCGTACGTGAAGGGATGGATCAAACGCTGGCCGACCGTTGCGCCCACGAGTGCCCCGATCCCCAGGAGCGCGATCGCGCCCCACCACACCCCCTTCGGCGGCCCGCCCCGCTCGAACCGCGTGCCCTCCGCCGGCGCGATCGCCCGCCCGAGTAGCCATCCAAGTACCGCCCCCGTGCCATGCGCAACGTTCCCCACCGCAAGGGCGCCGGTCAACGTGAGCCCGATGCACACGAAGAACCACAGCACGAACGCCGAAACCGTTGCCTGATCGACGGCGCCCTCGAAGCGGCTGTCTCGCTGCTCGAGTGTCCATAACAGCCCGAAATACCCGTACACGATCCCTGAAAGACCCACGCCGCCGGTCGCGAACACGCTCTCTGCCGCAGCGGGAACGACGGCGAGCAGCGCCACGATTCCCACGTACTTTGCCCGGCCAAGGTCACGCTCGAGCAACGTCCCGAACACCCAGAACCAGTAGAGGTTGAACACGAGGTGCAGCGGGTTGACGTGCGGGAGGTTCGACGTTACGACCCGCCACGGCTCCGTCACGAACGACCGCCCGTCGATCACCGCCCAGTCAACGCTGTGCCCGGTCCACCACCACAGCGACACCCCGATCGCGCACGCGCCGATCGCACTCGTGATCGGGAACCGAAGGGCCTCCCGGATTGGCGGCGGGCGACGCATCCCGCAAGTCTACCACCTCATGGATTCCATCCCCGCATAAGCGCGGCGAACTGACTCTCATCCCATCTGGCACGCGCCCATCGCGCCATCAACAGCGCTCCCATGCTGTGAGTCGCTTTCCGCTCAAAAAGGGCAACTGTCAGCCCAGCGGGAGCCGCCGACCATGAGCGGCGCCACCTCTCAGTTCGCCACCGGCCACTACGGCTGGTGCCGCGAGGGACTCCGCGGCGATGACCCGAATCCGTAAGCGATCAGCATTTTGGCCCCTCCACGCCCGCCCCGGCCGTTTGCACCGGGGCGGGCTCGTTTTTGTATGCAACCCCCGAACGGGGCACCTGCATTCCCGTAAATCGCGTCAAAGAACACTGGGTGCATCCCGAATCCCTGGTGTAGACTTCGGGTGCTGGGATTCCCCATTACCGGCGGCCGCGTTCTGCGGATCGCCTTGGAGGCTCAAATATGAAGAGGCCACGTCGTAGAGAATGCCGCGCGTTCACGCTTATCGAACTGCTCGTCGTGATCGCCATCATTGCGCTCCTGATCGGGATTCTGCTCCCGGCCCTGGGCCAGATGAGACAGGCCGGCCGCAAGGCAATCTGCCAGTCGAACATGAAGCAGTTCGGCATCGCCTTCGCCAACTATTCAACCGACTTCCAGGACCGCATCGCGTCCTTCACGTGGAAGGCCGGCGTGACCCACGTGATCGCGGAGGTGTACCCAGGTTCCAACGATCCGTACGCCTTCCCGCCCGCGGCGAACTACAACCAGGCCGCCGCCGACCAGGCCGTCGCGATCATCCGCTTCCGCGCCGAGCGTCTCGACCTCACGCAGATCAACGGGTGGATCCCGCACGTGCTGTACAGCCACCTGGTGCTGAACGACTACCTCCAGC
>JBGPJM010000066.1:0-21203 GCA_041485385.1 Phycisphaerae bacterium
GCCGTCGCACCCGATCATCCCGACCGGGAGCAGGGCCAGCGCCTCCGGCGACCTCGCGGCATCGATGAGCGACACCAGCCCCACATCGATCTGGCGCGTGAGGAGCATGTCGATCAGGTGCGCCGGCACCGCGGCGACGAGTTCCAGATCCCCGCACGAGGCAAGCCCCTCGATGAGCGGCAAGGTGTTGAGGTACTGCACGCAGCCGAGGCGGGTGGGGGTCATGGCCAACTGTAGACGTGGGCGCGCGGCCACCGTCCGCCCGTGACTCGCGACTTGCGGGGGACGCGCCGGGTGGGCACACTAGCACCACGAAGGAGGTCCCACCATGAACAAGCTCGTGCAAGGGTGCGTCGCGGAGTTCCTGGGGACGTTCGCGCTGGTGTTCTTCGGGTGCGCGTCGATCATCGTGACCGGGAAGGGGTTCGAGGAAGGATCGGGGGCGGGGCTGGTGACGATCGCGCTGGCGCACGGGCTGATCCTGGCCGTGTCGGTCTCGGCGGCGATGTACATCTCCGGGGGGCAGTTCAACCCGGCGGTCTCGATCGGGGTCTTCGTCGCGGGGAAGCAGCCGCTGGAACGGGCGCTGGCGTTCATCGGGGCGCAAGTCGTCGGGGCGGTGGCGGCGTCGGCCATCCTGCTGAACCTGCTGGGGCCGGAACTGGTGGGAACGGATCCAGGGTCGCCGCAACTGGGGGCGACGATCGGGTACCTCACGCGGTTCCACCTGGTGGTGCCGGTGATCGGGATCGAAGGAATCCTGACCTTCGCGCTGGTGTTCGTCGTGCTGGCCGCGGCGGTGGACGAGCGGGCCCACAAAACAGCGGGGTTGCAAGTCGGGTTGACGGTGGCGGCGTGCATCTGCGCGGCGGGCCCGCTGACGGGCGCCTCGATGAACCCCGCGCGGAGCTTCGGACCGGCGCTGGTGGGCGGGCACTGGATCATGCACTGGGCGTACTGGGTCGGCCCACTCGCAGGGGCGACGGCCGCGGCACTGGTGTATAGAGAGGTCTGGTCCGCCAACCAGAAACCTGCCGGCTGATCGGACCGTCATCGTCCGGGCATGAGATCTCAATCTGCGTTTCGCCGGCCGCCCCCTCGTCGAGGGGGCGTTTTTCGTTGGCATCAGCTTCGCTCTCGTGACACCGCAGGACGCTCTGGCCCCTTTTCCCGAACGCAGGACGCGTAACCATGTCTCGACTCATCTGTGCGCTTGTTGCCGCTCTCACCGCAGTTTCTGCCGCACGCGCACAGACCGCCGACCCCGCGTCGAGCTTCCTTCCGGCGCGGCGCGACTCCGCGACGGTGAGCCTGAAGGAGCTCGCTCACATCGAGGGCACGGGGCAATCAACGCTCCGCGGCATGGGGCTGGTCACGGGCCTGAAGGGGACCGGGGATGCCGGGACCGAAGAGGTGCTCGCCCGGCCGCTGGCGGAGCTCTACAAGTCCAACGGCAACACGCTGCCCGACCTGAAGGTGCTCGCCAAGTCGAAGGCCGCGGCGATCGTCTTCCTGTGGGCGGAGATCCCCGAGGCCGGGGCGCGCAAGGGTGACCGGGTGAACGTCTATGTCAAGGTATCGCACAGCGCGACGAGTCTGGCGGGGGGCATGCTGGACGTGTCGCCGGTGCTGGGGCCGCTCCCCCACGATCTGGTATGGGGGTCGGCGTCGGGGATGATCGAGCTGCTGAACCCCACGCACCCGACGGTCGGCATCGTCTACAACGGCCTGCAGATCACGCAGGACATCACGATGGTCGCGCCCGGCAACGAGTTCAACCTCATCGTCCGGGCACCCTATCGCGACTGGAGCACGACGCGGATCATCGCGGCGGAAATCAACGATTTGAGCTCGGGACTGGACGACGATGGCGGGGCGCCGGCGACGCAGATCGCGCACGCGGTGGACAACTGCACGGTCCACGTGACCATCCCCGGGCACGAACGGGCGGATGCAGAGGGGTTCATCGCGACGATCCTGGACAGGCGGATCAGCCCGAGCCTGCTGAACCTGCCGCCGCAGGTGATCGCCAGCAGGCGGACGGGGAGCATCGTGGCGACCGGGAACGTGGAGATTTCCGCGGTGGTGGTGGCGAGTCAGGACCTGGTGGTGACGACCACGACCCCGCCGCCGGTGCCCTCGGCCCTGTCCCCGATCACGCAGAGGGACAACGTGGTGGCGCTCCAGACGCTGGCCCGCCCGAGCGAAAAGGCCCGGGTGCAGGACCTGCTGAACGCGTTCAAGCAACTCGACGTGCCGGTGGAGAAGCAGATCGAGATCCTGTCGAGCATGCACCGGACCGGGCATCTTCACGCGAACCTGGTGATCGAGTAGCACCTTGATGGGGTGGGGGGGGTGGGACGGAACATGGCGGATACGAGGACGGGCATTCAGGAAGCGGAGCGACTCATGGACGCGACGAACGGATCGGGGTTGCCCTCGGCACTGATCGCCGGCGGGCCCGTGGGGCGCGGGGCGGTGCGGGGCGTGGACGCGACGATGCTTACGGCGCGCCAGGAGGGGTTCGCGTCGGTGATGGCCCGGGCGGTGCGTGACCCGAAGAAGTCCGTCGCGGAGCAGACCCGCGAATCGGCGGAGCAGTTCGTCGCGATGACGCTGGTGCAGCCGCTGCTCAAGCAGCTCCGGGAGAACAGCAAGGCGGCGCCGCCGTTTGCGCCCTCCAGCGGGGAGAAGCAGTTCCAATCCATGCTCGACGCCCAGGTGTCGCAGCAGATCGTGCACAGCTCGAACTTCCCGCTGGTGGACGTCGTGGCACGCCGGCTGCTCGGGAGGAACGGGGCCGCTCCGGCGCTGGCCGGCCAGGCAAACGGAGACGCCCCACAATGAACAACACCCCGAACCCCCCCTCCCACGGCCCAATCGCGCAGGTCAGCGCAGCTGCCTCGGCAAAGATGGCCGCGAGCAGCGTCGATCCGGCCGTCACGGAGCTGGAGACCGTGCTGCGTGAGATGTTGACCGAGCACGAGCAGCTTCTGTCGCTGGCGGCGATGCACAGGCGGGCCATTTCGAAGGCGGATACGGCGGAACTGGGCAGGTGCGTGCAGCAGCACAACGGGGTGATCCAGCGCGTGGCCGAGCTCGAGAATCGCCGCCTGGTGCTGGTGGTACGGATCCTGGAGAACCTCGGCCAGAGCGGCGCGTCGGCCGGGCAGCCCGGTGCGCAGGAACGGCCGACGGTGTCGCGGATCGCCAGGATGCTCTCCGAGCCCGCCGGTGGGCGGCTGCTGGCGCTGGCCGAGCGGCTCCGGGAGGTACTCAAGCGGCTGCACCGGGAACAGACAGCGATCAAGGAGGCCGCGATGGCTGTGGCGGCTCACATGGAGGGCGTGCTGCGGCAGATCGCCGGCAGGCTCTCGCACGCGGGGACCTACGGACGGGGCGGGGCGGTGGACGCGTCGGTCCAGGTGGTTTCGGCGCTCGACGTGAGGATGTAGACCCCCCCCTCCCCCCTGCGCGGCCACGACGGCACGCCGCTTGCGAGGTACGACGGCACCATGCCCCTGACCGCCTCACTGCAGATCGGCCGCTCCGCCCTGATGGCAAGCCAGCTTGCCATCCAGGTCACCGGCAACAACTTCGCGAACGCGGCGACGCCCGGGTACAGCCGGCAGCTGGTGGCGCTGGCGCCGTCGCGGGACAGCCGGTACGGCAACGCGTTCATCGGTCGCGGGGTGGAGGTGCAGGGGATCAACCGGCAGGTTGACAGCGCGCTGCAAGCGCGGCTGTGGGCGGGGATCTCGCACGAGGAGGCGGCCGGGACGGATCACCAGCTGCTCTCGGCGGTGGAATCGAGCATCAACGAGCTGACGGACACGGACCTCTCGTCGCAGCTGTCGGCGTTCTTTAACAACTGGTCGGAGCTGGCCAACAGCCCCGGGGACGCCGCGTCGAGGTCGCTGGTCGTCCAGCAGGGCCGGACCCTGGCCGGGTTCATCCAGACGACGCGGAGCGACCTGTCGAACCTGCGGACGCAGATCGACGGGCAGCTGGACGCGAATATCGCCCGCGCGGACCAGCTCATGAGCACAATCGCGACGCTCAACAGCAGCATCGTGACCTCCGAGGGAGGCGCCGGCACCGCCAACGGGCTGCGCGACCAGCGCGACGCCCTGATCAGCGAGTTGAGCCAGCTGATGGACGTAACGGCGGTGGAGCAGCCCTCGGGATCGATCGACATCCTGGTCGGCTCGCAGCCGCTCGTGCTGGGGGGAGTCTCCCGCGGGCTGGAGCTGCAGCGCGAGACGACCGCGAGCGGAGTGAGCGTGTCGGTGGGCCTCCGCGAGCCTCGCCAACGGCTGGAGGTCGCGAGCGGACGGATCGGCGCCCTGGTGGCCCAGCGTGGCCAGCTCGTCGACGACACCATCAGCCGGCTGGACACCATCGCCTCGCAGCTCATCTTCCAGGTGAACCGCATCCACAGCACGGGGTACTCCTCCACGCCGATGACCTCGGTGCGGGGCACGCAGACCATCGCCACCGCCGACCAGAGCCTGGCCCTCAACGACCCGGCGAACCAGACATTCGCGAACCTGCCGTTCGCGGCGACCAACGGCGGGTTCCTCGTCACCGTCCGCAACGCCCAGACGGGCTCGACGCAGACCGTGCGCGTGGACGTCGACCTGGACGGGATCAACAACGCCGGCCAGTCGGGGTTCGTCGACGACACCTCCGCCGCGGACATCACCTCGTCGCTCAACGGCATCCCCAACCTGTCGGCGAGCCTGAACGCCGACGGCACCCTCAGCATCAACGCGGCCTCCGGCTACGACGTCTCGTTCTCCGAGGACACGTCGGGCGCGCTGGCCGTGCTGGGCGTGAACACCTACTTCACGGGACAGAACGGCGCGGATATCGCGGTCCGCCAGGACCTGATCGACCAGCCGGGGCTGCTGAACGCGGGGCGCACGGTGGGCGGGCAGCCGGTCGACAACGGCGCGGCGCTGGCGATCTCGCAGCTCCAGGACCAGGCCAACGGCGCCCTGGGGGGACAGACGATCCGCGGGGCGTGGCTGGATTCCGTGCAATCGATCGGGCTGCGGACGACCGCCGCGGCGACACGCTCGACGTCGGCCACGACGGTCCGGGAGAACCTCGAGGCCCAGCGGGCGGCGGTCTCGGGGGTCAGCGTGGACGAGGAATCCATCAACCTGATCACGTACCAGCGGCAGTACCAGGCCTCCGCCCGCTTCATCTCCGTTGTCGACGAGATGACCCAGACGCTCATTCAGATGACCTGACCCCACAACCCGAGTCCCCCCAACCCCCACCATGTCACTGCCCTCCAACATCACCCGCGTCCCAAACCTGCTGGCCTCGCGCCTGTTCATGTCCTCGCTGAACCGGACGAACCTGGACCTGCTCAACGTGCAGAACCAGATGGCGACGGGGCGGGCGGTCAACAGGCCCAGCGACGACGCGGTGCGGGCGTCGGCGATCTCCGTGCTGGACGATCGGTTGGAGCGGGCTGACCAGCGGATGAACAACCTTTCGGCCGCGAGCGACACGCTGGGGATGCTCGACTCGACGCTGGGCGACGCGACAGACCTGATCCGGGAGGCGCGCTCGATCGCGTCCAGCCAGATCGGGGTCACGTCCGACGCGAGCACCCGCGCCAACCAGGGGGTGGTGATCGACTCGATGATCGCGCAGCTGGTCGACATGGCCAACCGGGAGACGCGTGGCGTACACATCTTCGCCGGATCGACGCCCACGGTCCGGCCGCTGGTGGCGCTGGGGAGCGGGTACCGGTACGTGGCCCGAGGGTCGGGGCTGGTCAACGACCTGGACGTGGGGGAGCAGATCCCCATCACGCTCGGCGGGAACAGCGCCCTTGGGGATCTGTCGGCTCGACTGCGTTCGACGAACGACCTGAACCCGACGCTGACGGCGGGCACGCGGGTGGCCTCGCTGGGCGGCGCACGCGGGCTCGGGATCTCGCTCGGGCCGGTGTCGTACTCGTTCAACGGCGGGCCGTCGGCAACGGTGGATTTCACGGGGGCGGACACGGTGCAGGACGTCGTGGACCGGTTGACGGCTTCGATCCTGCAGTACGAGTCCGATAACTCGGTCACAGTTCTCGGGCCGGGCGGTGTGTCGCTGGCTGGCGGGTCGGCGCAGATCGACGTCGCCGCCGGCGGAACGCTGACGTTCGCGGATGCCGGAGCCGGCGTCACGGGCGCGGACCTGGGCCTGACCCAGGCGGCGTTCACGAGCGCCGCACCGGTCGGGGCGGATCTCAACCCGCGGCTGACGATGCAGTCGCCCGTGTCGGCGCTGTCGGGCGTGACGCTGCCTCTGGGTTCGATCCGAATCCGGTTCAGCCAGAGCGGCAGCTCGACGCTGCGGGATGTCGACCTCTCGGGGGCCCAGACGATCGATGACGTCCGGAGGCTGATCGAGGACACGGGGCTGGGAGTCCGCGTGGAGATCAACGACGCCGGCAACGGCCTGAACGTCTTCAACGAGGTCGCCGGTCCGGGGATGTCCATCGAGGAAGTCCCGGGAGGGGCGAACACGGCCTCGGAGCTGGGGATCCGGTCGTTGGACGCAGCGACGGCGGTTTCGGACTTCAACGACGGGCGCGGGGTGCGGATCGTCAGCGGCGGAACCGACCCGGTCACGGGCCTGCCCGACCCGGCGAGGGATGTGGATTTCACGATCCACCTGGGGAACGGCAACTCGTTCCCGGTGGACCTCCGCCCGCAGGACATGACCAACGTGCAGTCGGTGATCGACCGGATCAACGCGGAGGCGGCGTCGGCGGTCACGCGCGGGGACATCCCCGCGGGCTCGTTCGTGGCGGCCCTGACGGACGGGGCCAATGGGATCGCGCTGGTGGACCCTCTTGCGTTGGGGCCGATCACGGTGACGAAAGAGAACAACTCCGCCGCGGCGGAGGACCTAGGGCTCCTGGGGGGCACGTACAGCGCGACGAGCGCAACTTTCCTCGCGCAGGATCGCGCGACGGTGCGCGTGAACAACGTGATCACGACGCTGATGGACCTGCGGGACTCGCTGCGGAACAACGACACCGCTGGCATAACTCTTGCTGGTAGTGAGTTGGAAACACATGGCGACCGGGTCGCGACGTCGCGGGCACTGGTGGGCGTGTACGGACAGCGGATCGACCAGGCGACGACCCGGCAGCAGGACCTGGTGCTGGTGGACCAGCGGACACGGTCGGAGCTGAGAGACCTTGACTATTCCGAGGCGAGCATCCGCTTCAGCCTCCTTCGCACGCAGCTACAGGCCGGCATGACCGCCGGCTCCCAGGCACAGTCACTGACGTTGCTGGACTTCTTGAGATAGACGTCCGGCACTTGCAGAAAACACCGACGCCCCCTGCACGGCCGCGGGCGTCGGAGAGACAGGATGTCGCCCGGCGGAGTTGCCGGGGCTCGAATGGATCGATGGCCGCCTGACCGGAGCGCACACATGGACGTGCGGACGACTAGATTCGGAAACGTCGAAATCGCGGAGGACCGCGTGATCACGTTCCCCAAGGGACTCCTGGGGTTCTCGGAGCACAAGCGGTTCTGCCTTCTTGAGCCGGCGGAGGACGCCTGCTTCTTCTGGCTGCAATCGCTGGACGACCCGTCGCTGGCCTTCGTGGTCACCGACCCGACGTTCTTCGTTGGCGACTACTCGGTGCCGATCCGCGCGGACCAGATGGCCGACCTGGCCATCGGCTCGCTGGAGGAGGCGCAGGTGTTCGTCATCGTGAACAAGGTCGATCAAACGCTTACCGGCAACCTGCAAGGGCCGCTGGTGATCAACTCGATCAGCCGTGTCGGCGAACAGTTCGTGCTGGCGGAGAAACGCTGGACCACCCGCCACTCGCTGGTGAACCTGGCGCAGCAGTCCCCGGCCGCGATGTCGGCCTGACTTTCGCACCACCTACGACCCATGCCCCCACCGCGACCTCGAGCACCCGCAGCGCCCGACACGCCACAGGCGGCATGGCTATCCCACGGAGTTCGCGGCCACGGAAGGCCTCGCTCCGCCCCGGGCCAAAGGGCCCGATGCCTCCCTTCTCCCCTTTGCACATGCACGACCGTGCCAAGGAAGGAGCTGATTGATGCTGGTCCTCTCCCGTCAGCGCGACGAAACGATCATGATCGGCGACGAGATCCAGATCACCGTCGTCGACATCCGGGGCGACAAGGTCCGCCTCGGGATCACCGCGCCGACTCGGATCGCCGTTCACCGCAAAGAGGTGTACGAAGCGATCAGAGCAGAAAACGAGCGCGCCGCGTGTATCAACGGCGGCGACCTGGACGTCCTGCGCAGGACGCTCTCGCCGGGCCCCGCTCGCAACTCGAGCGCCCCGCGTCCAAAGGCCGTCGGCCTCTCACAGTCCGGGCGCATCCGCGCCCCAGGGACCTCGGCGTCCCCCCTGCCCCCCTCGCGTGCCGCGCCCGACGCCGGCACACAGGAAGCGAGAACGGCATGAACGCCCGCCCGCGCACCCGACCCCCCCCGTGCTCGACGGCGCGCACGACCCACGTTCTCTTGCACCACCTTCCCCTTCTTCCCACGGCTTGTTTACCGCTCGACGGATCGACGCGGGGCCGACGACCACGAATCACTTAGCCTCAATCACGGAGGATTGCCATGGCTAGGATCAACTCGAACGTTTCTTCTCTCATCGCCCGTTCCAACCTCGCCCGCGCCAACGACGACCTCAGCGTGCACCTGCACAGGTTGTCCACGGGCCTCAAGATCAACCGCGGGGCGGACAACCCCGCGGGGCTGATCGTCTCCGAGCGGCTGCGCTCGGAGATCTCCGGCCTCAACCAGGCCGTAGACAACTCCAGCCGCGCCTCGTCGGTCATCGCGACCACCGAGGGCAGCCTGTCGGAGGTGAGCGACCTGCTCAGCTCCATCCAGTCGCTGGTGGTCCAGGCGGCCAACACCGGCGCCATCTCCAACGAGGAGCGGCAGGCCAACCAGCTGCAGATCGACTCGGCGATCGAATCGATCACGCGGATCTCCAACTCCGCGTCCTTCGGCGGGCTCAAGCTGCTCAACGGCGAGCTGGACTACGTGCTGTCGGGGCTGTCCTCGGCCGCGATCTCCAAGGCGCAGATCCACGGCGCCAACTTCGCCGGCCAGAGCAACATCCAGGTCAAGGTGGACGTCGTGGCCTCGGCCCAGACGGCCAACCTGTACCTGAGCGGCTCCACCGGCGTCCTCACCTCCACCGTCACCCTGGAGATCGCCGGGCCGCTGGGCGTGCAGACCGTGCAGATCCTGGCCAACACGCCGCTGTCGTCGGTCGTCGCCGCGATCAACTCGTTCAAGGCGGCCACGGGCGTCTCGGCGCAGCTGCTCAACCTGGCCGACCAGACCTCGGGCATGGTGTTCAGCTCGAGCGGCTACGGCTCGAACGAGTTCGTCTCGGTGACGCGCCAGGGCGGACCGCCCAACGGCGGGTTCTTCCACACTTACGAGCTGACCAACAACGCGCCCGTGCCGGGGCCCTTCTCGTTCTCCAACGCCGGCGTGGTCGCGCAGCTCTCGCAGTCCAACCGGGACGAGGGTCGCGACGTCAGCGCCGTGGTCAACGGGGCGCTGGCCAACGGCAACGGGCTGGAGCTCTCGCTGCAGAACAGCAGCTCGCTGAGCCTCCAGGTCCTCCTGGACAAGAGCTTCGCGACCACCAACGGCTCCAGCACTACCTTCTTCGTCACCGGCGGCGGGGCGCTCTACCAGCTTGGCGGGCAGATCAACAGCACCCAGCAGGCCAATATCGGGATCCCGTCCATCGCGGCGTCACGCCTGGGAGGCACCTTGGTCAACGGACAACTCGAGTTCCTCTCGTCCCTGAAGTCCGGCGGTCCAAACGCCCTGAGCACCCGGAACTTCCAGAGCGCCAGCGAGGTCCTGCAGTCCTCCATCGACGAGGTGTCCACCGTCCGCGGGCGGCTGGGGGCGTTCGAGAAGAACACGCTGGAGACGAACGTCCGGTCGCTGCAATCGGCGGTCGAGAACCTGACCGCCAGCGAATCGAACATCCGCGACGCGGACTTCGCGGCCGAGACCGCGGCCCTGTCGCGGGCACAGATCCTCACCAGCACCGGCACATCGGTGCTGGCCTTGGCCAACCAGCAGGCCCAGCAGGTCCTGCAACTGCTTCGGTAGTAACTTGAGCGAACCGGGCCGGGACGGCCCGGCCCGGTTCCGCTTCCCTCCGCACGACCGGAGCCTTCCCCACCCCCAGACCGGACAGCCGGTTCGGGGTGTTTTCCATTTGAGTAAGAAATTCACGCTTTTGAGGTTCAAGGACTCAACCCCCCTCCCCACTCTGACGATGCACACCTCGCACGCCCGCCCTCGCCAGGCGGTGCAGAGTCCGAGGGCCCGGTACGGATGCCGGGCAGGGCGCGGGATCAGAGTGATCCAGCGCCCCTCCCTTTGAAGGCCGCGCGTGCGGCCGGTGTCCCCCCACGATGGGGGAGGCGCTTCCCGTTGCGGGACGCCGGTTTGGAATGCACGGAGGATTTCATGAGTCGCATCAATACGAACGTCCAGTCCTTGATCGCCCAGCGCGTGCTGAGCAACAACAACAAGGGGCTTAGCCAGTCCCTTGAGCGGTTGAGCACCGGCCTGCGGATTAACCGCGGCAAGGACGACCCGGCCGGCCTCATCGCCTCGGAGAACCTCCGGGCGGAGAAGTCGGCTCTCGGCTCGGCCATCGGCAACGCCGAGCGCGCCGACCAGGTCGCGAACATCGCTGAAGGCGGCCTTCAGGAAGTGTCGAACCTTCTTGTGGACCTCCAGGGCCTGGTCACGACCACGGCCAACAGCGCCGGCCTGAGCGACGCTGAGAAGCAGGCAAACCAGCTGCAGATCGACTCGATCCTGCAGACGGTCGACCGCATCTCGTCGGCCACCTCGTTCCAGGGCACCAAGCTCCTGAACGGTCACTTCGACTACACCGCCGACTCCGTGAACTCGGGTGTCTCCGACTTCCGCGTCAACGGCGCCAAGCTCGCCGCGGGCCAGAGCCTTGACGTCAAGGCCGTCGTCACCACCTCCGCCCAGCAGGCCGGTGTGTTCCTCTCCACCGGCGGGGCCCTGAACCTCAACGGCGGCCACAACTCCGCGTTCACGATCGAGATCACCGGCAGCCTCGGCTCCCGCGAGCTCAGCTTCGCCTCGGGCACGACCCTGGCGGACGTCGCCTCGGCCATCAACTCCTTCACGAACGTCACCGGCGTCGCCGCCACGACCTCCGGCACGGGCGTCAAGCTCGCCAGCCAGGAGTTCGGCTCCAAGAACTTCGTCAGCGTCAAGGTCGTCAACGACGCGAGCATCCAGGGAAGCAACGTCGGCGTCTACCAGCTCAACGCCAAGGACTTCGGCACCGCCGACGCGACCTCGATCGTCGCGTTCAACTCCTCGGCCGCCGATAACGGCGTCCGCGATTCGGGCCAGGACGTCGTCGCGACCATCAACGGCATCGCCGCGACCTCCGACGGCAAGACCGCCCGGATCAACACCGACTTCCTCAACGTCGAAGTCACCCTCAACACCGCCACCTCCCAGGCCCAGGGCTCGGTGGACGCCTTCACCATCACCGGCGGCGGGGCCGACTTCCAGCTCGCCAGCCAAGTGGACATCGCCGGCAAGGTCTCGATCGGCATCAAGGACATCTCCACCCGCAAGCTGGGCAACTCCAGCACCGGCTACCTCTCCGAGCTTGCCTCCGGCAAGAGCTTCAACCTCGTCGACGGCGACCTCACCGGCGCTCAGAAGGCCGTTGAGGAGGCCATCCGGCAGGTGTCCTCGGCCCGCGGCCGCCTGGGCGCCTTCCAGAAGAACACCGTCGGGGCCACCATCCGCAGCCTCAACGTCTCCTTCGAGAACACCGCGGCGGCCGAGTCGGTCATCCGCGACGCGGACTTCGCCGCCGAGACGGCGGGCCTGACCCGCGGCCAGATCCTCGCCTCTGCCTCGACCAACATCCTGGCCCTGGCGAACTCGCAGCCGCAGTCGGCCTTGCAGCTCCTCCGCTAAGTCTTCCGCACCTTCTGACTCCTGACTGATCCCCTACCGCCCCGACCCCAAAGGTCGGGGTGGTTTCTTTGTTGTCCGGCGGCGGCCTGTGGGGAGGGGAGGGCGCACGTAGGCCGTTTCCGCGCTCTCCGATGCCGCTGCCGGGTGGTACACTTGGCGAACGCTCACGCCGGACGCCCGCCGGGACCCGCCGAACGCCGATCCCCCATGCAGAGTCCGAGACCACCGCGGTTCGGGTGGGGTTTTCACGGTCTGCACTCGGGTGCGTGCCTGCTTGCAGATCCCGGGCCGGAATAACCGATGGAACAGGATGTGGAGATCTACCCCGATTCATCTTCAGCGCCAGAACGGTTTGTGATCGAGGGGACGCTCACGCGCCGGCAGGTCCTCGGGAGCGGCATGCTCCTGGGAGCGATGCTGTTGACCGGGTGCCAGAGCCGCCGGAGCGCCGAACTCCCCGGTCCGCGCTACCCGGCGACGGCCGGGAGCAGCACGCCCACGCTGGCCAGCGGCCCTCTCCCGATCCCGACGATCCGCCCGCTGCCCGGTCTTCCCGCCAGCGTGGTCCCGCGTACGCAGTGGACGCGCATGGACCTGGCCCGTCCCAGCGAGGCCAACCCCATGAACGGGGTCAACCGCATCACCGTTCACCATGACGCCATCCTCTCCGCCGACATCCGGACCATGGGCGACGCGGAGCGCCGGCTGCAGGCGGTGCGGACCAGCCACGTCGGGCGCGGCTGGGCCGACATCGGGTACCACTTCGTGATCGATCCGTCCGGACGCGTCTGGGAGGGCCGCCCGGTGCAGTACCAGGGGGCGCACGTCGAGTTCAACAACGAGCACAACCTGGGCATCATGGTGATGGGGAACTTCGATCAGCAGTCGCCCGCGCCCCAGGCGCTGGCGGCGCTGGACCGCTTCCTCGCCGGCCAGATGGTCCGTTACAACGTTCCCCTGCGCCGCGTCTTCACGCACCAGGAGATCCGGCCGACCGCCTGCCCGGGACGGGCGCTGCAGCGGTACATGATCGGCACGCGAGCCCGGGGCGGGAGCCTGGCGCTGGCCTCCAGGTAAGGCAGGGCCGGCCGGTCGTGCGGCCCGCGCGCCCTGCCGGCTAGAGCCCGATGCACACGTTCCTGGGTTCGGTGAAGAACCGCAGCGCCTCGGCGCCGCCTTCGCGCCCAAGCCCTGACTGTTTCATCCCGCCGAAGGGGGTCCGCAGGTCGCGGAGCAGCCAGCAGTTGACCCAGATGATGCCCGCGTCGAGGCGCGCGGCGACCCGGTGGGCACGGGTGGCGTCCTGCGTGAAGAGCGTCGCCGCCAGGCCGTAGGGCGTCGAGTTGGCCAATGTGATCGCCTGGTCGTCGCTGTCGAACGGCTGGACGGTCACGACCGGGCCGAAGATCTCCTCCTGCTCGACGCGGCAGCCGGGTTCGAGCCCGGAGATGACCGTGGGCAGGTAGAACGCGCCGCCCCGCACGCGCTCGGGGAGGGATGACGCGGACGGGGCCGCACCGCCGCCATGGATGGTGCCGCCCAGCTCGCGGGCGATCTGGACGTACGAGGCGACCTTGTCCAGGTGCTGGCGGCTGGCCAGCGACCCCTGCGTGGTGGCCGGGTCAAGAGGATCGCCGGGGTGGAGCCGCTGGGCGCCCTCGACGAGCCCGTCGAGAACCTGCCGGAAGATTGTGCGTTCAACGAGGACCCGCGACCCGCAGAGGCAGATCTGGCCCTGGTTGGTGAACGCCGCGCGGACGGCGGTCGGGATCGCCCGCGCCAGGTCGGCGTCGGCGAAGATGAGCAGCGGGTTCTTGCCGCCCAGCTCGAGCGAGAGCCGCTTGAACATCGGGCCGGCAGTAGCGGCGATCCACTTGCCGGTGGCGGTCGAGCCGGTAAAGGAGATGGTGGGGACGTCGGGGTGGGTGACGATGGCGGCCCCCGCGCCCGGTCCGGTGCCGTGAACGACGTTGAGGACCCCCGGCGGCAGCCCCGCCTCGACCGCGAGCTGCGACAGGAGGAAGGCGGTCATCGGCGTCACTTCGGACGGCTTGGCGACGGCGGTGTTCCCCGTCGCCAGGGCCGGGGCGATCTTCCAGGTGAGCAGGTAGAGGGGCAGGTTCCAGGGGGAGATCAGGCCGCAAACGCCGCGGGGGCGCCGGAGCGTGTAGTTGACCGCCCGGCCGCCCTGGCCGGGGGTGCCCTCGTCGGTGTCGTGGAAATCGGACTGGGTGTGCAGGACGGCGGTGGCGAAGAAGCGGAGGTTGTCGGCGGCGCGGGGGATGTCGACGGCGCGGGCGAGCGAGACGGGCTTGCCGGTGTCGATGGATTCGGCGCGGGCGAGGCGGTCGAGGTTGGCCTCGACCAGATCGGCCAGGCGCAGCAGGAGACGGGATCGCTCTCGCGCGGGAGTGGCGGACCAGGCGGGGAACGCCTGCCGGGCGGCGCCGACGGCGGCCGCGACGTCTGCGGTATCCGAATCCGGGAGGCGGGAGTACACGGCGCCGGTCGCGGGGTCGTGGTTGTCCAGGTAACGGCCAGCGACCGGACGGGTGAACTGGCCGCCAATGAAGTTGGCGATTGTGTCCATCGTGGTGAGTGTACCCGCGGAGTCTTACGGTCCGGGGCGCGCGTCTCGGCGGCGACGACGATCACCGCCGATCGGAGGGCGCGGAGCCGCGGAGCGTGCAGGTTCCCGGACCCGGGCGGCCGCACAGAGCGGGCAGACGGCAAGGGCGTTCGATCTTCAACAACCCCCGCAATCGCCAGCGGCCGATGGCTGTTCTCCGGCAGAACGTTGTTGCGCTGGCCCCGACGGCCGCCGAATCCGATCTCTTGTGTGGCGGGTCGCTGCACCCACGCAGTGGCTCGTCCGCAGGCCGATCGCGGCCAGGGACAACCCACAGGAGCCTTCGCAATGAAAGAGCATGTTCGACGGAGTCTCGCGACGGTGTCCGCGGTGGGTCTGACCGCGGTGCTGGCGCACATGGCCGAGGCAAACCCACCGTCGACCACTCCGTCGCTCGACCCCTACCGGTCGCGGGGCGCGACCGTCATTCCGGGGACCGTCTACGATTTCAAGCGGTACTTCGAGCCCGGGGGTCACCCGGACTTCTTCAAGCCCGCCACGCAGGGGGCCGGCCGGTACGTGCAGATCGCCGCCAACGTCCTCAGCGCCGACGGCAAGCCGGTGTACGCGACCCCCGGGTACAAGCTCACCAAGAACTGGACGGACTCGGCCCTTCGACCGATTATCCAGACCAGGTCCTACATCAACTCGGTTGCGGGCGACATCGCCGGCACGACGGCCAACACGACCGGCGCGGCGGTCAACTCGGCGGCGAGCTTCGCGCAGTGGTTCCGCGACGCCGCGGGCGTGAACACGGCCAGCCGGAACGATTTGAAGTTGACCTGGCAGGGGGCGTCGAGCGTCTTCGCCTTCGACGGCACGCTGGACGGGTTCAAGTCCGCGACCGCGCCGGACTACGCCTACACGGCCGACTGGTCGGCGCCCTTCGTGTACGAGGCCGGCAAGGGGTGGTACGTGGGGGTCGGCACCAACGGCGACGCCTGGGTGTACGTGGACGACAAGCTGGTGATCGACGGCGGCAGCGCCGCGGGCGCCCAGGGCGTCAACGGGATCGCCTCGGCCGGTCCGATCAAGTTGACCAACACCTCGAAGATCGACGTGGCGGCGGGCTCGATCGGCACGCTCTCGACCAACTCGACGGCCGCGGGCGCGATCACCGTGCTGAACAGCGTGTCGATCGACGCCGACGTGCTGGTCGGGCCGGGGGCGAACCTCGCCACCTCGATCGTCGCCGCCCCCGGGGCGATCGTCGGCAACAAGAGCAACCTCCTGCAGTCGGTCACCATGCCGGTCATCAGCGCGCCGGCCGGCATGCCGGCCAGCGTCGGCGACAAGGACTACAAGAGCACAACGGCCACGATCAGCGCGAACACGCACTTCAACAACCTCACGATCGAGCTCAACTCGACGATCAGCATCAGCGGGAACGTGGTCATCCTCTGCGACGCGAACTTCGCGCTGCAGAACAAGAGCAAGATCGTCCTCCTGGCGGGCGCGACGCTGGAGGTGTACTTCAAGGGGACGTTCTTCGCGGGCCAGACGTCCGAGATCAACGTGACCACGGCGGACCCGACCAAGGTGACGTTCTACAACCTCGGCACGTCGACGATAAGCCTGGACAACACCGCGACGGTGTACGCGAACTTCGCATCCCCCAACGCCGCGATGACCGTCGGCCAGTCGGTGCACGTCTACGGCAACTTCATCGGGCAGAGCATCGACATCAGCAACAGCGGGGAGTTCACGATCGTCGGGACCGGCGGCTGGGGCCACTTTGACCAGGACCTCCCCCGCGATATGACCCAGCGGATCGACCTGGACCGCCTGACGTGGCTCGACCCGGCGCGCTCGCACCAGCTGCACGTGTTCTTCGCGAACCGGAGGGGACGCGCGTCGCACCTGCGGCTGGAGACGAACATGGAGCTGCTGAACGTCGCGTTGCCGCCCGTGTGGAGCGAGGCCGACTGATGAACAGCCAGAGCCCATTCGATGCGCCGATGTCCGGTGGTCACCCTACGTCCGCCCGATTGGCCGACAGGATCCGAAGGTACGCTATGAGGAACGACGTCAAGCGGAGTGTTCTGTCGGTGATGGCCGTGGCGCTGACGGCGTGGTTCTCGCAGCTGGTCGACGCGGTCCCGCCGAACTCGACGAGCCCGTACGACGCCTACAAGCTGCGGACAACGATCGCGCTTCCCGGCGCGGTGCACGACTTCAAGGCGGCCTATCTCCCCGGGGGCCACGCCGACTTCATGAGGGCCGCGAGCGCGGGCGCCGGGCGCTACGTGTACGTCATGGGCGACACGCTGGGCTCGGCGAAGAAGCCCGTCTTCAACTCGGCCGGGTACAAGCGGAGCAAGGATTGGTCGGATTCAGCCCTGCGTCCGATCATCCCGACCAAGTCCTACATCGACGCGAGGTCCGGCGACATCGCCGGCGCCGCCGCGGGGTCCACGGGCAACGCGGCCGGGAACGCCGCGAGCGTGGCGCAGTGGTTCCAGGACGCCGCGGGCGTGAACACCGCCTACACCACGCAGATGACCATGAACTACAACGGGGTTGTCAGCGCGTTCGTCTTCGATGGGACGCTGGACGGCTACCGCGCCAACGGCACAAGCGACTACACCTACACCTGCGAGAGCTCGATGCCGTTCCTGTACGAGCAGGGCCAGGGGTGGTACGTGTCCGCCGGCACCAACGCCGACTGCTGGGTGTACGTCGACGACAGGCTGGTGATCGACGGCGGCGGCGGCATGGGCGCACAGGGCATGCCCGGCGTCGCGACCGACGGGCCGATCACGCTGTCGAACACCGGCCAGGTGAATATCGACGCCGGATCGGCCGGGTCGGTGGCGACCAACACGGCCAGCGCCGCGGCCGTGTCGCTGGGCAACAGCTCGAAGATCCTCGCCGACGTCTACGCGGGCCCGGGCTCCAACCCGGCCAGCGCGATCAGCGCCGGGGCGGGCGCCATCACGGGCGTACGCGGCTCGCTGAGTGCGCCGATCGCCATGCCGCAGATCGATCCGCCCTCCGGGATGCCGGCCAGCATCGGCGATAAGGACTACAAGAACACAACGGCCACGATCAGCGCGAACACGCATTTCAACAACCTCACGATCGAGGTCAACTCGACCGTCAACATCAGCGGGAACGTGGTCATCCTCGTCGACGGCGCCTTCACGCTGCGGAACAGCAGCAAGATCATCCTGCTGGGCAACTCGACGCTGGAGGTCTACTTCAAGGGCGCCTGGTTCGCCGGCCAGTCATCGGAGATCAACGTCACCACCACCGATCCCGGGCGCGTGACGTTCTACAACCTGGGCACCTCGCTGATCGACGTCAACAACTCCGTGGACGCCTACGCGAACTTCGCCTCGCCCGGCGCGGGCATGTCCATCGGCAACTCCGTGCACGTCCGGGGCAACTTCATCGGCAAGTCGTTCGACGTCAACAACACCGGCGACTTCACGATCAAGGGCAGCAGCGGCTGGGGCCATTTCCACGAGAACTCGGCCATGGACATGGCCCAGCGCATCGACCTGGACCGTCTGGGCTGGCTGGACCCTGCCCACACTCATTACCTGCACATCTTCTTCGCCAACCGCACCGGGCGCGCCTCGCACCTGCGGCTGGAGACCAACATGACCCTCCTCAGGGTCGCCGGCCTGCCGCAGGCGCCGAACCAGACGGACTGAGCTCCACGAGGGTGAGCGCCGTCCCTCCCAGCGACCCCGTCCGGGGCCGGCAGTCGCCGGCGGCGTGAACGCCGCCCCGGCGACCGATTGCCGATCCGCCGTCTTCTCTCGCGCAACCATCCCACCCGGTGTAGGCATCACGGGCCCGTCAGACCGTGGATGCTGGGCATCTTCACGCGCCGGGGCCGCGCCCATTCCCGATTGCTCGCCCCGCCGGCCCCTGGATCGGACAGTACAGGAGTGCGCGGAGGACTTGGGTCCATGCCAGCGTGCCCGTGGAAGGGCCGCGAGATCGAGGGAGAAGGCCGCCGCGGCGGATCGGGCAGGAGGACATGAGATGAACGGACGCATGCTGCGGCACGTGGGCGTCATCTGTGCGGTCGGCGTCGCCGGCGGGCTGTCGGGCGTCGCCCATGGCGCGCGCCCGGCGAGCGACCCCTACGCCTCCTACCGGAACCGCTCGTCCATCACGCTCTCGGTGACCGCGCGGGATTTCACGCCGGCGGGATCGGGCGGGCACGCCGATTTCGGACGCATCGCCACCAGCGGCGCCGGGCGATACTTCAACATGGTGGGGACGGCGCTTGGCCCGGACGGGGTGCCGGCGTACGGCACCACCGGCTTCAAGATGAGTGCGAGCTGGCGCGACTCCTCGGCACGGAACATCATCCCGGCCAAGTCGTACATCAGCGCCTGGACCGGCGATGTGCCCGGCGCGATGGCCGCCACCGCGGGCGGGGCGATCTCCACGCCGGGCCTGTTCTCGCAGTGGTTCAGCGATGTCGCGGGCGTGAACACCCGGTACGCCACGTCCGCCGTGCTCGCCTACTCCTCGGGCTCGCACTCGTACGTGTTTGACGGATCGCTGGACGGCTTCCGCGAGAGCGGGGTGAACGACTACTCGTACACGTGCGCCATGGACACGCCGTTCATCTACGAGCGCGGGCTGGGCTCGTTCGTCTCCACCACCACCGGCGGGGACATCTGGGTATTCGTCGACGACAAGCTCGTGACCGACAACGGGGCCGGCATGGGCGTGCGCCCCGCGATCGCGGTCCAGGATACCATCCTGATCGAGAACTCTGCTGTCTCCGGATACAACAACAACGGGGCGTCGAGCATCTCCACCAACTCGACCGCAGCGGGCGCCATCTCGGTGCAGAACAGCGCCCAGATCCTCGGCGATGCGTTGGTCGGGCCGGGCGGCAGCACGACGACGGGTATCTCAACGGCCCGGTCGGACTCGATCACCGGAACGACCGGTGCGCTCACGTCACCGATGCCCATCGCGATCGTCAGCGATCCGGTGGGTATGCCCGCCTCCGCCGGCAACCGGACCATCGGCAACCACGTGACCACGACGCTCAGCGGCAACCTGCACTACAACGCGCTGACGATCCGGGTCGGCTCCAACGTCACCATCAACGGCGCGTGCAGGATCCTCTGCGACGGCGCATTCACCCTCGAGCAGACCAGCACCATCCTGCTGGCGGCCGGGGCCCGGCTCGAGTTGTACACCCACGGCGCCGTCTTCATCCAGAACACCGCGACCATCAACCAGAACACCCTTGACCCCGACCGCGTGATCATCGCCGCGATGGGCGCCTCGGGGATCAACCTGGACAACAACACCAACGCGTGGGCCCACCTGGTGGCGCCGAACGCCACGGTGGACATCAGCAACAGCTCGACCCTCTACGGCTCGATCACCGGCCGGGCGGCCCACCTGCACAACACCGGGCGGCTCAGCGCGATGGGTCTGTGGGGCACGGCCTTCGGCGGCATGTCGATGAGCGCCTCGCAGCGGATCGACGTGGACCGGCTGGCCTGGCTGCAGGACGGACGCACGCACGAGCTCCGCGTGTTCTTCGCCAACCGCACGGGGCTGGCCTCGCACCTCCGCCTGGAGGCCGGCCTGCAGCTGCTGAACATCGCCTCGCTGCCCTCGCCCGCGGCGCAGGCCGACTGACGACGCCGGGCGCGGCGCCGCGTGGGCCGCGCCATACGCACCGTCGGCACAAACGGACGATCCGCCACGATCCTCAGGCCCGGGCGCCCGGCCCTGGCCGAACCACCCGATCGCTGGCCCCGCTGGCTGAAGGTTGAATACTCCATTCACGAGCGATCGTCGCCAGGCGACGGCCCCACCGGACCAACGCCCCGGAGGCACGAGACCAAGCTCGCGGAGGAGACGCCGCGACGGGGCGGGAGAACCGACCAGTCGCATGGGTGATCCGACGGAGGCTCTGCCCCGGCGGGACGCAAGCGAGAGGCGTGATTCGTACAGGACCGCCCGGCACGGCGCCGGTCACCGACATTCCAAGATCAGGGAGCACCCGATGCAACCGAAGACTCGTCGCAGCGTTCGCGCATTCGCCGCGTGCTCGTCCGTGACCGCCGTGTGCGCCTTCGCCGGGGCCGCGCCGGCCCGGCCGGGCGACGTCTACGGGCCGTACCGCACCCGGGGCCAGATCATCCTCCCCGCAACGGTCCGCGACTTCACACCGGCCCGCCAGGGATGGCACGCCGACTTCGGCAAGTTCGCCACCACCGGCGTCGGGCGGTACGTGCACGTCGCGGCCGACATCTTGAGCAGCGACAACACCCCCGCGTTCAACAGCACGGGCTTCAAGGTCCGCACGAGCTGGATAGATTCGGGCCTGCGGAACATTATCCCGACCAGGTCCTATGTCGGCGCCCACACCGGCGACATCGCCGGCGCGACCTACCCCGTCAGCGGCAACACGGTGACCTCCGCGGCCACGTTCGACCAGTGGTTCCGGACGCTCGCCGGGGTCAACTCCGCGACCTCGACGTCGACGGTGCTTACCCGTGACGCCGCCGGCACATATGTCTTTGACGGCACGTTCGAC
>JBGPJM010000067.1:0-20917 GCA_041485385.1 Phycisphaerae bacterium
CATCCGAAGAACGTGGTCTTCCTCACCGCCGACGCCTTCGGCGTCGTCCCGCCCGTGAGCAAGCTGACGGGCGAGCAGGCGATGTACTACTTCATTAATGGGTACACCAGCAAGCTCGCCGGGACCGAGGCGGGCGTGACGGAGCCGCAGCCGAACTTCTCGCCGTGCTTCGGCGGGCCGTTCCTGCCCCGGCCGCCGCGCGTGTACGCCGACATGCTCGCCGAGCGGGTGAAGAAGCACGGGGCGGGCGTGTGGCTCTTGAACACAGGGTGGACGGGGGGGCCGTACGGCACCGGCCAGCGATTCAAGCTCGCGTACACGCGGGCGATGGTGACGGCGATCCTCAACGGGTCGCTTGCGAAGGCCAGGTCGACGCCGGACAAGGTCTTTGGGCTCCCGATTCCCGATGCCGTGCCCGGGGTTCCCGCCGATGTGCTCCAGCCGCGCAGCACCTGGAAGGACGGCGCGGCGTACGACGCCCAGGCGAAAAAGCTGGCCGGGCTCTTCCGGGAGAACGACAAGAAGTTCGAGATGCCGGAGGCGGTGCGGGCGGCGGGGCCGCGGGGGTGATCCGATTCTGAGTCTGGGATTTCAGGTCAGGAAGGCTGGGCGGGCTCGGAACGCTGTGGGGCGATCGGTTCGCGGCGGGTAGCGAGGTGAGGGCGGCGCGCCATATGAGTGCGAACGCCGCGGCATTCAGCCGCTCGTGGGGCTCCGCTCGTGGGCTTTGCCAGCCGGGAAGCGACGGGGCATCACATATACTCACTCCGAGCCGCTTCACCGGGAGCCTCCACCCGCATGCCACGCCAGAAGAAATCCTTCACCGCCGACTTCAAACTGTTCTTCATCCGCGGGCTGGCGATCCTGCTGCCGTCGGTGCTCACGTTGTGGATCGTCTGGCAGGCGTACCTGTTCGTGGACAGACAGGTGGCCGAGCCGATCAACCGGGGGATCCGCCAGGCGATCCTGTGGGTGATCCCGCGGACGTTCCCGGACACGAAACTCCCGCCGTGGTTCGGCGTCCCCGACGAACAGGTGCACCAGTTCCGGACGTCGCTGGAGCAGCAGGCCTCGCCCGAGGCCAGGGCGAAGCTGAAGCTGTCGGATGCGAGCCTCCGGGCCGAGTTGCGGGCCACGCAGTTCAAGCAGTTCTGGGATTCGCAGTGGTATTTCCGGTTCATCGGGCTGCTGGCGGCGGTAACGCTGATCTACCTAGCTGGGCGGGTGCTGGGCGGGTTCCTGGGGCGGAGGGCGTACCAGAGCGTCGAGCGTCTGCTCACGAAGGTGCCGGTGATCAAGCAGGTCTACCGCACGTGAAGCAGGTCGTGGAGATGATCTTCGGGGAGAAGCAGATCTCGTTCAATCGGGTGGTGCTGGTGGAATACCCGCGCAAGGGGATCTGGAGCGTCGGGTTCCTGACCAGCGCCGGGATGCGCGACATCCGCGACCAGGCGGGCGAGGACGTGCTGACGGTGTTCGTCCCCTCCACGCCCACGCCCTTCACCGGCTTCACGATCACCGTGGCGCGCTCCGAGGTGATCGACCTGCCGATCTCGGTCGACGAGGCGATCCGGTTCGTGCTCACCGGCGGCGTGCTGGTGCCCCCGCAACAGGCGTTGCCGGCGGCGGATACCATCGAGGCACAAGCCGCGGCGGCGCCGGAGGCCCGCGCCCAGCGATCCACGGAGGGGTCGAACGCATAGCCTTAGGGCCACCCGGTCCCCGGCGAGCGCCGGGGAGCCCGTTCGCACGCGCGGGCTGGAGCGGTCCGCGGAGGGAGGCCGCGATGGCACCGTCAGCGGTGGGGAAAGGAAGGCGGGGATGTTGGCGGGGCGTCAGGTCGCCAAAGGAGTTGCGATGCGAATCGACGTCATCGGGAAGCACATCGAGGTCACCGACGCCATCCGCAAGTACGCCGAGGCGAAGGCCGAGCGTCTGGTCAAGTTCTTCGACGGCACCCAGCTGATCACGGTCCTGTTCGAGCCGATCAAGCACGGCGGGTTCGACGTGGAGGTGCGGGTGGACGTGGTCAAGCACAAGGATTTCGTCGCGCGCGCCCAGGACCCCGTCCTGTACGCGGCGATCGACACCGCTGTGGACAAGGCCCAGCGCCAGATCAAGGACTTCAAGGAAAGGCTCAAGAAGGCCTGACCCCCCTCCCCTCTCCCGTCCCCCGTCTCCCTGTCCCCCCGACTCCCAGACCCCGCCCGGCCAACGTCAGGACGGCAACCCCCGATCGCCAGCGCCGGTCATGCCTCCGGCCCCGGCGGACAACCGGCTCCCAGGAGCGTCCCCGCAATGAAGCTCAGTCAGATCGTCTCCGAGGGGGCCATCGTGCCGGCGCTGGCGTCGCGCGAGCGCGACGCGGTGATCACGGAGCTCGTCGACGCGCTCATCACCAGCGGCGCGGCCGACGCGGCGCTCAAGAGCGAGCTGGTGGTCCGCGTGCTGGACCGCGAGAAGCGCGGCTCCACCGGGTTCGGGCGCGGCGTGGCGGTGCCGCACGTCAAGCACAAGTCGGTCTCGAAGATGTCCGCGGCGATCGGCCTGAGCCCCTCGGGCGTGGAGTTCAACGCGCTGGACAAGCAGCCCGTCTACTCGGTCTTCCTGCTCCTCTCGCCCGAGGACCGGCCGGAGGACCACCTGCAGGCGATGGAGGTGATCTTCAAGAACCTCAGCAAGGAGACGTTCCGGCGGTTCCTCCGCCAGGCCACCACCGTCGAGGACGTGCGGGGGCTGCTGGAGGAGGCCGACAGCCAGCATTTCATACGGTGAACGCTGCGCGCCGTGCCCGTGAGCGCGGGCGAGCACGGGAGCCCGGTGCCTCGGCCCTTCGATTCGGGATTACCGGGAGTCGGCGCAGGTCTTGAGCGACGCAGGGAGCAGGGAGGGGGGTGAGGGAAGGGAAGGAGCAGTCGTTGGCCGGATCGGTGGCCGCGAGAGTCACGATCGTGAACCGGCTGGGGCTGCACGCCCGGCCGGCGATGTGCTTCGTGGACGTGGCCTCGGGGTTCGCGGCGTCGGTGATGGTGAAGCGGGGGGATCAGGCGGTCGACGGCAAGTCGATCATGCAGATGATGCTCCTGGCGGCGACCAAGGGGACCGAGCTGGAGATCGAGTGCGTGGGGGACGATGCGCCGGCGGCGTGCGCCGCGCTCAAGAAGCTGGTCGAGAGCGGGTTCGACGAGGATTGACTCGCTGGCGCCGGTCTACGGCACCTCGCCCCCGCCGAAGTCCACGCCGCGCAGGCCCTCGCGGCACCACTGGTATCGGCCCTTGGTCTGCCACTTGCGCGTGCCGTCCTCGATCCGCGGCGATTCCCAGTTGAGATCGGGCTGGTAGTTGATCTCCGTCGGCAACGGGCTGGCGGGCGTGTTGGGGAAGAACCCGAGGTTGCTGTCGGCGGTGCGGCGCTCGCTCACCGACGTGTCGAAGAAGAGGAGCGGCTGCGTCGCGATCGCGTAGGCGTAGAACAGATCGCCGCGGGACTCGTGCCGCTGGTGCGGGTCGAAGAGCGCGACCTTCGACCCGGGGAACGTGATCTCCGAGAGGCGCCGATGGCCCAGCACGGTCCGGCTGGTGCCGACGGTGTAGAAGCGGTGGCCGTCGGATGACTGCGCCACGGTCGGGATGGGGCCCGTGACGCTGTTGATCTGCTTGTCGGGAGAGTACCCGCACGGCACGAGCTGGTACGAGCTGCTGTAGGGCCAGCGCTTGTTGGCGTTGTCGGCGGTCGGGTAGTTCGGACGGTCGGTGAGCGCGAAGTACGCCGCGCCCTGGTCGATCGGGCCGCTCTGTCCCGCTTCCTGCCAGTTCAGCCGGTGGCGATCGGCCGGGCAGACGACCATCTTCTCCGGCAGGCGTTGCTGGAGGTAGTCGTTGAGCACCAGGTGCGAGTACATGACGTGCGGGATCCACCCGGTGATCTGCGTGATGTCGGTACGCTCGGCCCGGAAGCGGAGGATGGCGACCGCTTGGTCGGACGCGGCCTGGTTGTAGTTGCCGGCGGCGGGGAACGTGTACGTGTCGCCCGAACCCGGGTAGATCTCCGAGACCGAGTGCGTCACCCCGGGCTTCCAGGTGAACGATGCGATCCGGTCGCTGTAATCCGAGGCGTAGTTGGCGAAGGCGACGCCGAACTGCTTGAGGTTGGTGCGGCAGAGCGACGCGCGCGAGGCACGCCGGGCCTGGCCCAGCGCCGGCAGCAGGATGCCGACCAGGAGCGCGATGATCGTGAGGACGACGAGCAACTCGACGAGCGTGAACGCGCGGCGTCCGCCGGAGGACAGGGGCCTTGACATGTCCGACATCTCCCACGGCGGACCGGAGAACCCGGGCGCCTTGCTGAGGGGAATCCGCGATCGAGCCTACGGGGCCCCCGCAGGCGTGTCAAGGTTGAACGGCGCGCCCCCGGCGGATGATGAAACCGCGCGGGCGGTGGAGGCGGATGGTCAAGTACTTGACTGCACGTGCAGATGGCGTGGCGCGTGGCAAGGTACATCCTGGTTGTCCGGTTCTCATCGCTCTCATTGCGGCCGATTGGCCGCGGGCCTCATCGCTGATCGAGACCACTCCCACGCCGACATCCTGACCTGACGCGCACCGGCGTTGCTCCACGCACCCTGCGGGCCGGCGCGCCTGTCGCTCGCGCTGTCGCGGCGGCGGGCGTGCCCGGCGCCGCGGGTGGGGGGCGAGATCGATCCGCGCGTCACACGGCCACGCGTGCTCCCCGCCGGTTGTTCCGCGCGGGATGGCACGCCGCGGCTGTGGCTCTGGGTTTCGCGGCCATGCGCACCTCCTCGTGCCGGGCGCCCCGCTGTGGGTGCGCCCGAGGCGCGACGGGCCGGGGGGGGCGCACAGGCCGCCGGCACGGGCCGGCGACCGCCCGGCTCTTGAAAGGAGTTCCTGATCATGTCACGTCATTACCGTTCCGCGTTCACGCTCATCGAGCTGCTTGTCGTCATCGCCATCATCGCCCTGCTCGTCGGCATCCTGCTCCCGGCGCTGGGCACCACCAGGCGCCTCGCCAAGCAACTGAAGGACGGCACGCAGGTCCGCGGCGTCGTCCAATCCATGGCCGTCTGGGCCGGGCAGAACCAGAACTACTATCCCCTCCCCAGCAGGCTCGACGGGGGCAATGCCACCGTGAACATCGCGCAGGCCGAGAACAAGAACAACACGGGGAACATCCTCTCCCTGCTCATCTTCACCGGCGCGATCAACAACGAGCTGTGCATCAACCCGGCGGAGTCCAACACCGGTCAGGTGCAGCGCGACGACGGGTACGAGTTCGACAACCCCTCGCACGCGGCCAACGCCTCCACCGCCCTTTGGGACCCCGGGTTCGCCGGCACGCCGATCGACCCGGCCTCCGCCAACCGGCGGGCCATGGGGATCGGCAACCAGTCCTATGCGCACCTCATCCCGTTCGGGAAGCGCCGGGCCATGTGGAGCGACACGTTCTCCACCACCGAGGCGGTCTTCGGGGACCGCGGGCCGGAGTACCAGGGGACTGTCCAGCCCGCCGGCGGGCGCTGGGCGCTGGTGAGCGGCCCGACCGGCGTTGATTCCAACACCCTCCTTATCCACGGTTCGCGCAACACCTGGGAGGGGAACATCGGCTACAACGACGGGCACACCGGCTTCGAGACCAAGCCCAACCCCGACGGGCTGACCTACACCTCTACCGCCAACCCCGCCACGCGCGCCGACAACCTGTTCGTCGACGAGACCGACGAGCGGGGGTGAGCGGGGGTTCGGGGACCATCCTGGCGAGGAACGCGTTCCTGCGGCCGATCGCCGACGTGCAGGCCAGCCAGTCGTCCATCACGCTCACGCTGTGGCGCGACTGAGCGCGCCGGCGGCGTTGGGAGTGAAGGCTGGTGTTGAGTAATGTCCCCGGGCCCGGCGGAGTGCGCCGGGCCCTTTCAATTCCATGAAACCGCAGGCGGGGTCGACGCGGATGGTTCTGCGAAACCGGCGCAGGGGCGCCGGCGGATGGCGTGGATCGTGGCCGACAAGCTGATGTTCCCCGGTTGATCCTGTTCTCATCGCGGCCGATGGCCGCACGCCTCATTCCGACCGAGGCCACACACCACGCCGACAACCCGGAAGACGACGCCGCGGCCTTCTCCCTGGCCCTGTGCGCCCGCTCGCCCGAGGAGCGACGCGCCCGGCTGGGCCTGAACGGACCACGGCGGTTGTCGCGTGTGCGTGTGCATCCCCAATGGCTCATCGCGGCAGGTGAACCGGCGGTGCACGCGGGTGCTGTGGTCTCGTGGGCGGCGTGCGCCGACCTGTCGCCGCCTGCGCGGGAAGGAGCGTGCAGCGTGCGCCGAGGATTCACCATCGCCGAGCTGTTGATCGTTGTGGCGATCATCGTGCTGGCCGTCGTGGTGTGCCTACCCGCGATCGTGCCGCGAAGGCATGGGTGCGGCAATCGGTCGATGAAGGATGCGACTCAGGTCCGCGGCACCACGCAGGCGATGATCGTCTGGGCCGGCAGCAACAAGGGCCGGTACCCGCTCCCCAGCGTGCTGGACGCCGCCGATGCGACCGTCGCCGCGGGCGACGATGGGCCGGAGAGCAAGGACAACACCGGCAACATCCTGTCGATCCTCATCTACACCGGCGGGATCTCGACCGACATCTGCATCAACCCCGCGGAGGCCAATACCGGGCAGGTGCAGATGGACGGCGGGTACGAGTTCGACCGCCCTTCAAGAGCGGCCGATCCGTCCAAGGCGCTGTGGGACCCCGGATTCGCCGGTACACCGATCGATCCCGCGTCGGCCAGGCGGCGGACTCTCGGGGGCGCGGGGGGAGGTGGGGAGGAGGGGGGGGTTGCCAACCAGTCGTATGCGCACATGTTGCCGTTTGGCAATCGTCTCGCGCTCTGGAGGGACACGTTCTCGGCCACGGTGCCGATCTTCGGCGACCGCGGGCCGGAGTACGCGGGCACGACCTCTCCGGCTGGCGGGCGCTGGACGCTGCGTCCGGGGGCGACCGGCACGGGCAGCAACACGCTGCTCATCCACGGCGGGCGCACAAGCTGGGAGGGCAACTTCGCCTACAACGACGCGCACGTGAGTTTCGAGACCAAGCCGGATCCTGACGGCGTCACGTACCGGCGCACCGGCAGAGCCCCGCTCACCGTGAACGACAACCTCTTCGTGAACGAGACCGACGAAGAGGGCGGCGATGCCGACGGCGGCATCATGCGCGGCGTCAACGCGTGGCTCTGCCCCGTGGCGTGCGCTCGCCGCGGCGCCGAGGGGGCCGTCAGCGCGACGGTGTGGAAGGACTGATCGCGCTCAGAGCAGGGGGGCGACGTAGAGCCCGAACACCGCGTGCACCGCTCCGATGGCCAGGAAGATGGCCGCGGCGAGTTTCCATTGCGACGACCGCGGTTGTCGCAGCCACCGGCGGCGCACCGCGAACATCGTCCCCAGCCCCGTCCCGCAGACCGCCGAGAGCGCGGAGAAGCTCACGAGCATGAAGATCGCCATCGCGCGCCCGCCCAGCGGCGGCGGATGGAGAATGAACATGACGGTGACAAGCACCGCGACGACGGCGTCGAAACCCAGCGCCAGCGCGAAGCTGACCACCGCCAGCGCCCAAGGCCCCGGCGACATCCGGTCCGAGGCCAGCGCCAGCTGCAGCCTTGCCGCGCACTCCGGGCACACCGGCACGGTCAGCCCGCGGCAGTTGTACGAGCACACGGGGCACTCGACGTCCCGGTCCTTCAGCCAGTCGACCAGGTGCGGCGTGTCGTTGGGCGCGTGCATCCGGGAGGCTCTCCTCCGTGGCCTTGGGTGGCGAGCTCACCAGATGAATCGCATCCGCCCGAAATCCGGCACCGGCACCGGGCCGTTCTTCAGGAGCGACGGGAAGTACACGAAGAACGCCTTGCCGAGCAGCAGCCTGCGCGGCACGATGCCGGGGGTCCGGTCGATTTCGGCCGCCCACGGCTCCGGGCCTTGCCAGAGGCGCCCGTCGTGGCTGGCCGGGCTGTTGTCGCCGCAGACGAAGAACTGGTCGCGCAGGAGTGTCACCGGCGCCAGCGGATGCGTGGCCCTCGCGGGCTGGCCCGGACCGGCCTCGGCGGCCTGGTAGTGCAGATCGCGGTCGACCGCCACGCGGTAGAGCTTCACCGGCGAGCCGCGGAACGACCAGCGGATGCGCGGCTTGCGGTACGTCGGGAGCAGCGTCGCCGAGGTCGGGTCGTGAGTGATGTCCGATTCGCGATGGTCGGGCTGGGCGAAGATGTTGGGGTGGCGCGTGTTCTTCTCGAAGTCCAGCCACTGGTTGACGGTGCGCCCGGTGGCGTACTCGATCCTCTGCGCGGGTCCCCAGTTGTACTCGGCCTTGCCGGGGCCGCCCGCGACCAGCCTGCCGTCGATCCACGCGGACATCGTCTGGTCCACGTGCCAGAACTCGACGTTGACGACGCGTCCGGGCTCGAAGGCCGGGGCCCTGCCGGTATTGAGGATTTTCCATTCACCGGGCGTGCCGGCGCCCGGTAAGCCGTCGGCGCCGGCGGGGGGCGCCGGCCGGTAACGCAAGGTGACCGCGCCATCGGAGACGTCCATCTGAAACTCGTGCCCGCGCGCGTTGATCGTTGCCGACAGGCTCAGCCCGGCCTGCTGCGCCAGGACGCCCACGCCCATGCGGATATCAGAGACGGGGAACTGGTAACGCAGATTCGATGGAACGGCCCCTTCGTCGTAGGGGTAGCGGTCGTCGATCTCCCAGGGGTCTCCGTACTGCCCGGACTGGGTGACGTAGCGGACGCGGGTGGCGTCCCACACCAGCTCCGTCGGCGCGTTGCCCGAGTACTCGTAGGTGCGGCCATCGATCTTCCAGCCGCTCTCTTGGCTGGTCCAGGGGACGGTGTACCAGCGGCGGAGGCCGTAGCGAGTAGGGTCGATGGGGGCGTAGTCGCTGTTGAACACCGGCTGCCAGACGGTCCGCTGCGCCCGCACGGGCTTCCGGGCAATCTCCCACCCGGAGAGGGCCCAGTCGTTCAGGCCGTCGTCCAGTGTGCCGGCGCCGCCCGAGGGCGTCTGCTTGCGGACGAACACGTCGCCGTCGACCAGGGCGATCTGCTCGCCCGGCAGGCCGATGAGGCGCTTGATGAAGTTCTGCTCCGGCTTTCCCGGGTTCTTGAAGACCACGACGTCGAAGCGGTGCGGTTCCAGCACCGAATACAGATACTTCAGCACCAGGATCCGGTCGCCGGAGCGCCGCGGCACGTTGGCCGCTTCGATCTGCTCCCCGGTCATCGGGTCGTGTACGATGAGTGGCCGGTCGGGATATTGCCCCTGGACCGGCTTGGGCTCTCCTTCTGTGCCCGGGATGTTGTACCAGGGGCCCACCGGCCAGCAGTACCCCGACTGCGGCGAGGTGAACCGTTCGTGGGCCCCCATGAGCGTGGGGGCCATCGAGCCCGTGGGGATGACAAACGCCTCAACGACGAAGCCGCGAAAAACGAAGGCCAGCGCGAAGGCGATCACCACCGAGATCAGCGTGTCCTGGATCGATTCCTTGGGCTTGCTCGAGTGCGCCGACTCACCCGGCTGCGCCGAGGCCGCGCCGGCGGGTGGTGGGTTGGTGGTGATCGTCGCCATCGGGGTGTGTGTTCTCTGCCGGGGCGGGAGCAGGGAGGGTGCGAGACGGGCATGGTACGCCCACGCATCGGAGGGGTTCGTATCGGCCGGGAGGCGAGGTCGCTACAGCGCGCCGGGCCCGGACGGTGGCCCGCCGCCTCCGCCCCCCCCGCCCTGTCCACCGTGCCCGCCGGGTCCGGCACCGCCGTGGCGGCGGCGCCGACGCCGGCGCCGGCGGCCCTCGGGTCGCGCCCCGGTTCCGCCGTCTGTCCCGTGGACACCCGGCGGCGGACCCTGTTGATCGCCGGGGATGCCGGCGTCCTGGCTCGGCGTCGGAGATGGCGGGCGCGCCGCATCGCCGCCCGGTGGAAGGGGATGAATGTGGGCCGGGGGGGTCGAGGGGAGGGGGGGAGGGGGGGCGTCGCGCCTGGATTCGGGCTGGCGGGCCCGATCGTCTCGACGGTCAGGGCGCTGGCCCCGGTCGTCGCGGCGCTGCTGCTGCGGCGGCTGCTGGCCGGTGCCGCCGTCCCGGCGCGCCGGCTGGCCTTGGCGCGGGCCGGAGCCTGGCGGCGGTCCGGGGGCGCGCTCGGAGCGTTCGCCGCGCTGCGTCGAGTGCGCGCCCGGCGCGGGCGCACGCGGGGCACCGGCTTGTCCCGGCTCGGCGCCCGGCGCTTCATCGCGATCATCTTCGTCGTGCTCGATCGCCCCGGGCAGTCCGCCGCCCCGGGCGGCCGGCGCCGCCCCCCCTCCTCCCCCTCCCCCGCTCGCGCCGTCCCTGTCCAGGTCCTCCACCGCAACCGCGATCTCCGCCCCCGTCTCCTCGAGCTTCACCAGCACCAACTGCGTGAGGATCTGCGAATCCATCACAAGCCCCCATCCATCGGGCGTCAGCACGCGGCTCTTCTTCCTAGGCAACCGCTTCCGCAGCTCGTCGTAGGTCTCGTCCTCGTACCGCAGGCAGCACATCAGCCGCCCGCACCGCCCGGAGATCTTGAGCGGGTCCAGGGTCGCCTTCTGGATCTTCGCCGACTTCATCGACACAGGCTTGAGAACCTTCAGGAACTGCTTGCAGCAGCAGTGCTGCCCGCACCGCTCGTAGTCGGCCGTCAGGCGGGCCTCGTCGCGGGCGCCCACCTGTCGCATGTCTATCCGCGTCCGCTGCTCCGCGGCCAGCAGGCTGACCAGCTCGCGGAAGTCCACCCGGTCCTCCGACGCGAAGTAGTACGTCAGGCGATCACCGCCCAGGATCGGCTCGGCGTCGACGACCTTCATAGCCAGCCCCAGGTCGGCGACGTGCCGGCGCGCCTCCATCACCAGGCGCGGCCGGGTCGCGTCCATCGCGGTCTGCTGCGAAACGTCCTCGGCCGTCGCGATCCGCAGAATCTTTCCCTGGTTGAAGAACGGGTAGTCACGCCCGCCGGAGTTCTCGATGTACTCCAGCATGTCCTTGCGCGTCACCGATTTGGAGCACCCCGCGTTGGGGCAGGTGCTGGTGAGCATCTCGCCAAGCTCGACACCGCGGTGCGTCCGGGCGACGATCTTCGAGCCGCACCCGGGCTTGGCGTCTCCGGAGTACGGGAACTCGCCGACGAGCTTCATGAGGCCGAAGCGGACGACGATGGACGTCGGCGGCTTGAGCTTCTGGTACGCCTTGCGGTCTTCCTCGAGGTCGGCCTCGAACTGAGGGAGGGGGAGGATGGGCATAGTGATATCGGGGGGGGTGGGGGGGAGCCGCCTGCCGGGGAATGGGGCGGCGGGCTCTTGCGTGCGCTCATCCGCGCCGTTCACGCCGCAGCCGCCGCGCCGGCGCGGCGGGAGGGCTCGGCGAGGATGTCGCTGGGGAGGGGTTTCTGCCCGGCGGCGCGCCCAGCACGCCCGCCGGTTCCATACGCAAGAGCGCCCAACGCCGGAAAGAACGGGCGTCGGGCGTGCGGCCCACGATCAGCGCTAAGTCTATCGCATCATCAACGGCCGCGCCGTGAGGACGGGAGGCGACGGGACGGGGCTGGCGTGGGGGGTTACTTACCCCCGCCAGCGCCGATCCGCCTGGCCTCGTTGAAGATGGTCTTGAGCTGGTACGGGGCGATGAGCTCCAGCGAGTTCTGGTTCCTCACGCGGTAGGCGTAGAGCTCCTCGCCGCGCCCGTCGAGGACCAGCAGCACGTCGTCGTTCCCGCCGTCGAACGTCAGCACGGTGTAATCACCGGCGGCGGAAACGAGGTCCGCCCGTGCGGGCGTGCCGGAAGTCGTCGCCTGCACGATGATCAGCGCCAGCAGCACCATGGCGCTCACCCACATTGCACTTGTCGGAAGGCCCCGCGCGGGCGCGGCGGCCTCGGCACCGGGCGGCGGGGCGATGGGGGCGGCGGTGGGGGCGGTCGTCGGGGCAGGTGCGTGTTCCATCGTGCCCTCCTCAGCGAGCCCCGTGCTGCGTCTTGGAATCGGCCGTCAGGCTCCGGAAGCCGATGGGGAAGAGGTGCTCCTTGCCGCGGTCCCACCCCATGGCGACCAGTTCCTGGTTGGTGGAGTCCAGCAGGTACACGCAGTGGGTGGTGGCCCCCTGGATGCGTCCGGAGACCATGGTGTAGTTGCCGCGTGCCCGGCCCGTCGGCTGAGCGCCGACACGCGCCGAGAGGCTGACCATCGCCAGCACCCCCAGCAGGACGACGTTGAGGACGACGAGGCGTTGACGGGCCCGGGAGGCCATGACCTTTCCTTTCGATCTCTGTCTCTGTGCGCGCTCACTCCGCCTCCCGCCCGCCCCCCCTCCCGCCCCCCGCCCTCCAAGGCACGCCCGGCGCGCCGGGAAGACGCGACTAATCCTGGTGGCCGCGCTTGCTGGGGATGAGGTTCACGCCGACGATCAGCGCCGCAAGGAAGAACGCCTCCGCCAGCGCGGCGAAGTTCGTGGTGACCTTCTGCGGCGGCGCGGGCACCGGCGGGTTGAGCTCGCTCCCCGTGCCGCCGGGCTGGTTCTGCGCTTCGGCGGCCGACGGGAGCGCGACCGTGCCGGCGACGACCGCCGCCACCCCCGCGCACACGGCCCGCCGGAAGGACGACTTGGTTGCTGGGTTCATCGGGGCGATCCTAAAGGAGACTCGTACGGCTGTAAAGCGGGAAGGTCCGGCCCCGCGTCCAGCGGGCGCCACTCGCCCGTTTCCACCGGACACCTTTCGTGTCCCGCGAGCGGCCGGGCCGAGGCGAACGGGTGGCTCAGCCGCTCGAACGCCGCGGTCGGCACATCGACCGTACGCCACTTGGCGCTCCGGGGTTTCATCGCCGTGGCGTAGGCATCCAGGGTCACCGACCGCAACGCGTACCACCTCCCTCGCGATTCGAAGATCTCCTGGAAGAGCGCGTCCGGCGGCTGCTCGTCGCACCAGTACACAAACACGAAGCACGCCTCGAACTCCCCCCCGAACAGCCGCTGCCACTGCCGCAGCGACGCCACGTCCTCCTCCGTGACCCACGACTCCAGGCGCGGCCGGCGAGACCTCATCCGGAACAAACTCCCCGGCTCACCTTCGGTCGCCACCTGGCCCCCTCGGGCGCGGTGCCGCACCCGATCGGCCACCTTCCGCCCCTTGACATCAACGAGCAGGTTCGCCCCGTCGCCGTAGATCACGAAGTCGAAGGACTTGAGCGCCCCTTCGGCGGCCACCTCGCCTCCCCATTCCCTTCCACCCGGTACCAAGGCCTTCCGCGCCTCGTCCACCGAGACGTACGGGATGCGTCGTGCCCGCAGGTACTCCTCGAACGCCCGCTCGTAGTGGTGCCGGCGCTGCGCCATGCCTGTACCCTAGCAGACTCCTTCTCCCAAGGAAAGCCGTCACTCCAGGCGCTCCCGGCTGCCACGAACGCGGCGAGATGGCCGAGGGCATGCGCCTGTCAAGGAACTCCTTGCACGCGTAGTTGCGCGCCACCGAAGCGAGCACCGGCATGTGATCCAGATCGCGTGTTCGCGGCCGTCCTTCGAAGCGACTGCCCGCGCCGCGCGCACCGCTCCCTACACTTCGTCCGAATGTCACGTCGCGTCGGCATCACGGGTCTCGGCGCGGTCTGCGGCCTCGGTATTGGCATGCAGCCGCTCTGGGAGGGCCTCGTCTCCGGCGCCTCGTGCCTGGGGCCGATCACCCGATTCGATCCCTCGGGGTTCCCCTGCCGCCTCGGTGGTGAGGTCAGGAACTTCTCCGCCAGGGACCACGTCCCCAAGCACTACCGCAAGGCGGTGAAGGTGATGGCCCGCGATACCGAGCTCGCCGTCGCCGCGGCCAGGTGCGCCGTCGAGGATGCCGGCCTGGTCACCCGCGCCGCCCTGGGAGATACGGGCCAGGACAACGCCGCGGGCGCGAAGATGACCTACCCCGCGCCGCGCATGGGCTGCCACATCGGTGCTGGCCTCATCGCCGCCGAGACCGACGAGCTCTCGCTGGCCCTGGCCTCGGCACGCGGTCCGGCCGACGCGGACGGGCGCGCGACCGTTGACCTGGGGGCGTGGGGCCGCCTGGGCATGGAGAACCTCACGCCCCTGTGGCTGCTCAAGTACCTCCCCAACATGCTCGCCTGCCACGTGACGATCCTGCACGGGGCCGAGGGTCCGAGCAACACTATCACGTGCGCCGAGGCCAGCGGCCTGCTCTCCATCGGTGAGTCGATGCGCGTCATCCAGCGGGCCGCCGCCGACCTCTGCTTCTCCGGCGGGGCCGAATCCAAGCTCAACCTCATGGGCCTCCTGCGCATCGACCTGGCCGGGCGCCTTGCCCATACCGGCGATTCGACCGACGGGCGCGCCTTCGTCCGCCCCTACGACGACGCGCCGGCCGGCGCGCCGGGCCGGCGCGGCGGGCTCCTGGGCGAGGGCGGCGGCATCCTCATCCTGGAAGAGCTCTCCTCGGCCGCCTCGCGCAACGCCCGCGTCTACGCCGAGATCCTCGGCTTCGGCGCCGCCCAGTCGTCGCCGTGGTACGAGGATGGCGAGGACGACGAGGGGTACCGCTTCGCGATCGAGGCCGCGCTGGAGGATGCCGGCGTGGGACCGGAGGCAATCGACGCCATCGCGCCCCTGGCCTCCGGCATTCCGCAGATGGACCGTGCCGAGGCCGGCGCCCTCCGGGCGGTCTTCGGCCCGGGGCTGAGGGACATCCCGCTCCTCACGCTCTGCGGGCACATCGGCAACTGCATGGCGGGCGCCGGCGGGCTTCAGGCCGCCGTCGCCGCCAAGGCCGTCGCCGAGCAGCGGCTCCCCGCCCGCATCCACGCCGGCACGGCCCGTCCCGGGCTGTGTGCCCAGGCCGCCCCCTCGGCCCCCGCGCGTCTTGAGCACGTGCTGGTGTGCACGGGCGCCCTTGGCGGCCAGAACGCCGCGCTCGTCCTCAAGAGGGCGGCTAACGTTTAGGGTCCTTGCGTGGGGCGCGGCACGACGCCGGAGGGGGGGGCGATCTACGTTGATCTCTCGCAACGCTTTCAGGAAGGATTCCACGTGTACGACGAGCAGAACCGCGGGCGCGGCGGCGGAACGGGCCCTGGCCCCGGCGGCGGGGGAGGTGGGTTCGGAGGGGGTGGTGGGGGCGGTGGGGGGCAGCGCCGCGGCACACCGCTCACCGACCTCGACCCCGCTCTCACCGAAGTCAGCCGCAAGCTCATCGGCTGCGCCATCGAGGTGCACAAGGGCCTGGGGCCGGGCTTCAACGAGGCTGTCTACACCAAAGCCCTCCAGATCGAGCTGGACGCCGCGGGCGTCGCATTCAAGGTGCGCCACGCCGTCCCCGTGAAGTATCGGGGGCAGGACGTCGGCGAGAAGGTCGCCGACATGCTCATCGACAACCGCTTCATCGTCGAGCTCATGGCCGAGCGCGGCGAGATCGGCGGCTACGAGCGGGCCGCCCTCCGCGCCACCCTCCGGGCCGCCGACCTCGAGCTGGGCCTCATCATCAACTTCGCCGAGCGCCGCCTCAAGGACGGCCTCGTCCGCGTCCTCAACCCCGACAAGCTCAACGCCATGCGCGGCGACGGTGGCGGTGCCGGCGAGCACCACGACGAGGACGTGTACGACGAGGGCCAGCACTGAAGCCCGACGCAGACGAGGCCGACGGGCGCTGATCGGTCCTGGTCGGGCCCACGACCCCGCCGGCCTCGCCGTGAACCGGAGTTGATCACACCTTGTCGACCGCACGAGTCGTCATCACGGGCATGGGGTGGGTCACCCCGCTCGGTCACGACCTGGAGACCGTCTGGTCGGGCCTCCTCCGTGGCCGGACCGGCGTCGGCCCCGTCACTCGCTTCGACGCCTCCACCTTCAGGACCAACTTCGCCGCCGAGGTCAAGGGCTTCGATCTTCGTGACCACCTCGATACCGCCGATCGGCACGAGTCCGCCGGCCTCAACACCCGCTTTGCCCTCGGCGCGGCGGCCCAGGCTTGGCGCCAGGCCGGCCTCGACCGCGCCGGGGTGAATCCGCGGCGCGTCGGCCTCTACCTCGGCGCCGGCGAGGGGTCGCTGGACCACGAGAACTTCTTCGCCGCCAACCTCGCAGGCTGGAACGACGCCACGCGCAGGGTGGACGCCGTGAAGTGGGCCCGCGAGGCGTACGTCCGCATGAGCGCGGTCAAGGAGATCGAGCAGGAACCCAACCTCTGCCTTTCGCACCTCGCGCGTGCCTTCGGCTGCCGCGGGCCGGCGAGCAACTGCATGACCGCCTGCGCCGCCAGCACGCAGGCGATCGGCGAGGCGCTGGAGATCCTCCGGCACGGGCGCGCCGACGTCATGCTCGCCGGCGGCGCCCACTCCATGATCCATCCCCTGGGGATGACCGGCTTCATCCGCCTCACCGCCATGAGCCGGCGCTGCGATGACCCCGGCACGGCCGCGCGTCCCTTCGACCGCACCCGCGACGGTTTCGTCATGGGCGAGGGCGCCGGGATGCTCGTTCTTGAGACGCTCGATCACGCCCGCTCGCGCGGCGCCACGCCCCTGGCCGAGCTCGCCGGCTACGGCTCCACCGCCGACTCGTTCCGCATCACCGACATCCAGCCCGAGGGAGCGGGCGCCCAGGGCGCCATGCTCGAGTCCATCCGCCAGGCTGGCGTCAACCCGCGCGAGCCCGATGCGCAGGGGCGCCCGCCCGTCCAGTACATCTCCGCCCACGGCACCGGCACGAGCGAGAACGACGCCATCGAGACCAAGGCCGTCCGCGCCGTCTTCGGTCCCCAGGCCGGGCGCATCCCCTTCACGAGCGTGAAGTCCATGCTCGGCCACCTGATCCAGGCCGCCGGCGCCGTCGAGCTCATCACCTGCGTGCTGGCCATCTCGACGGGCTGGGTCCCCCCGACGATGAACCTGCACGAGCCCGACCCAGAGTGCGACCTCGACTACGTCCCCAACAAGGCCCGCGACATGCGCCCCTTGGGCGGCGTCGAGGTCTGCCTCTCCAACTCCTTCGGCTTCGGCGGGCAGAACGACACCGTCGCGGTCCGCCGGTTTGTCGCCGCGGATTGAGTTCAATCGTGCCGATCTGCGCTCACGGTCCGCGCTGTTCTTGCGCCACCGTCCGCGCGTCTGTTGCCGCGCCTCCTCGCGGCTCGATAAACACGATGCGCGGCCCCGCGCACGGAGACGCCCATGGCGACCGCACCCGCCGCACCCCCCGCCCCTGCCGCTCCTTCCGTCTCCGAACGCAACCTCAAGGCGAACCGGTCCTACTGGGCGTCCTACGCGTGGCCCCAGGGCGGCGACGAGTGGTCCGCCGCGCTGGGCGGCACCGAGGCCCTCTGGTTCACCATCATCCTCCCGCGGATCGCCGCGTTCGTCCCCACCGGCCACCTCCTCGAGATCGCCCCCGGGCACGGTCGCTGCACGCAGTTCCTCCGCACGCTCTGCGACCGCCTCACGATCGTCGACCTCGTCCCCGAGTGCATCCAGGCCTGCCGCAAGAGGTTCGGCGAGGACTCGAATATCACCTTCGCCGTCAACGACGGGCGGACCCTCCCGATGGTCGACGACGGCTCCGTCGACTTTGCCTTCACCTGGGACTCCCTGGTCCACGTCGAGCACGAGACGGTGAGGTCGTACCTGTCCGAGCTCTCCAGGAAGCTCAAGCCGGGCGGGTTGGGCTTCATACACCACTCCAACCTCGGCCAGTACGAGGGGCAGACCGCTAGGTACGACCAGGGCAAGGATCTCCACGGGCGCGGCAAGACCATGACCGCGGCGAAGTTCCGCGCCGACTGCGCCCCGCTGGGCCTCCGCTGCGTGGCCCAGGAGCTGATCCCCTGGGGCAGCACCGGGCTCCTCATCGACGCCTTCTCCCTCGTCCAGCGCGACGCGGACAACTCGGGCGATCCGCCCCAGGTCGAGGAGCGCACCGACTGGCGCGCCGAGGTCGCCCAATCCCGGCGCATCGCGAAGCTCTACCGGACGCCCACGCGGACACGGGCGTGAGCCGCGCGGGGGCCGCCCCCTCCACCTACACCTCGAACCCCACCATCCTCCGGTGGCTCCGCATGATTGCTCCGCGCGGCGTCAGGGCGATCAGCGCGTCGCGCGCCCAGCACGCCGCGGGCGAGCTCGCCTGCGCGAACTTGCCCATCCGCCACGAGAAGTTCGTCACCATCGCCGTCCGCGCTCGGCGCTGGCGCTCGTAGGCGCGCAGCACCACCGCCACGTCCTGGCCGCCCGCCGGCGCTCCCAGCCTCCTCGCCAGGACCACCGCGTCCTCGATCGCCATGCACGCGCCCTGGCCCAGGTTCGGCGTGGTCGGGTGCGCAGCGTCCCCCAGCAGCGTGACCCTGCCCGCCCCCCACGGCTTGGCTCTCGGGAAGGGGGGCGGTCGCAGATGTCGTTGCGAAGGACGGCCGCGGGGTCGGTCGCCTCGATCACCGCCGGGATGGGGTCGAACCATCCGGCGAAGAGCCCGCGGACCGTTGCCCTGGCGTCGGCGTCTAACCCGCCGGGGGGCGCGTTGAGCGTCGCGAACCAGTAGATCCGCCCGGCGCCGATCCGCGTCAGCCCGAACCGCTTCCCAGGTCCCCACACCTCGCACAGGTACCCCGGCGGCCACCGCTCGTACGGGAACGCCACGACGCCGCGCCAGCACGTGTACCCGGAGTAGCGCGGCTCCTCCGGGCCGTGCACCGCCGCACGCACGGCCGAGTTCAGGCCGTCGGCGCCGATCAGCACGTCGGCGATTGCCTCGTCGGTCCCGCCGGCGGCGTCGTCGAAGCGCGCGCTCACCTGTTTCGCATCGATGTCCATCCCAGTGAAGGCGCGCCCAAACCGGACGACGCCTTGGGGGAGGTGTGCGTGCAGCGCCGCCAGCAGGTCGGCCCTGTGCAGCAGCAGGCTCGGCGCCCCCAGCCGGCTGTCGGCCTCGCCGACGTCGGACCTCGACAGCACCCGCCCGCGCCGATCCCGCAGCTCCCCGTGCCGCATCGTCTCCCCCGCCGCGACCACCCCGTCGGCCGCCCCGATCTTCCGCAGCGCCCTGACGGCGTTTCCCCAGATCGAGATCCCGGCCCCCACCTCGCGGGCCTCCGGCGCCTGCTCGTAGACGCTCACGTCGAGCCCCGCCTGCCGCAGCGCGATCGCCGCGCTCAGGCCGCCGATTCCGCCGCCGACGACGATCGCCTTCATGCCCCTGGTCTCTCTCCTCTGCGCCCCTCCGTCTCCGTGGTGAAGACTCCTACAGCTTCAGCAGGTACCGATCGAACTTCTCGTCCAACGCCCACCCCATCGCCGCGTACAGCCCCTTGGCCGCCTCGTTGTCGCGCGCGGTCAGCAGGGAGAGTGACTTGGCCCCGGTCTCGCGCGCGTGCGCCGCCGCGGCCTGCATGAGCATCTTCCCCACCCCGGCGCGCCGGTACTTGGGGTCCACGTACAGGTCGTTGAGGATGAGCGTTCGCCCCAGCCCCACCGACGTGAACGACGGGTACAGCTGCGTGAACCCGACGCCGTCGTAGCGGCGGGACCCCGGGTCCGGCACCAGCGCCAGGAAGATCACCGAGTCGTCGCGCATCAGCCGCTCCGTGATGAAGCGCTCTGCCCCGGCCGGGTCGGACCGCTGCTGGTAGAACACCCTGTACGCATCGAACAGCGGCGCCACGAGCATCGCATCCCCCGCCGTCGCGCGCACTGCCCGGACCACGCCGTGCTCGTCCATGCGCTCATCCTAGCCGCGGCGACCAACGGCCACCCCCGTGCTCAACCCCGGCCTGGCTAGGGGCACCCGCCGAAGAACGCGTTCAGGTAGTCGAAGAAATCCTGCGACGAGCGCACGCCGTCGTGGTTGAAGTCGGCCCGGGGCGAGGTGCTGAAGAAGAACGCCAGGAAGAGGAAGAAGTCGTCGGAGTTCACGATCCCGTCGGCGTTGAAGTCGGCGGGGCAGGCGGGGAGGACCTCCATCTGACGCATCATCTCGTTGTCCTCGTGCTCGAGGATGTGGCAGTGGTACGCGTACCGCCCGGAGAAGGTCTGGTACCGGGCGATGACCCGCGTCAGCTCACCCGGGTAGGCCTGCACGGTGTCCTTCCAGCCGGCCTCCTGCGGCGCCGGGGGGAAGCGTGCCCCGCTGGGCACGGGCCGGTCGTTGATGACGGTGAACGCCTGCCGGTCCAGCACCTGGAACTGCACGAGATGGATGTGCATGGGGTGGGCCTCGCCCGAGCGGTTGATGAACCGCCAGATCTCGATGGTGTCCAGGCGCGGGAAGTCGACGACGTCGTCCCAGCGCAGGCCGTTGATGAGCCAGGCCATGCCGCCGCACATCGGGTCGGGCCACTCGCGCAGCTCCATGTCGCGCGTCCGCACGGCCAGGGCCTCCAGCAGCGGCGTCACCGGGCGCAGGGAAGCGGGCAGGGGGGCGGTGAACCCCGTCTGGGTGCCGACGATGAACTTGAGCACGTCGGGGATGACGCCGACGCCCGGGTCGCCCGGGAAGGGCGCCGGCGCGTCGTTGGTGAGCACGATCTGCGTCCCCGGCGGGTACGGGGCGAAGTCGATCACGATGTCGACCCGCTCGCCCGGGGAGAGCGTGATCGTCTGCGTGGGCGTGGGCGCCGGGAGCAGGCCCTGCTCGGTGCCGATCTCCTGGAACGTGGCGCTGTTGTCCAGCGACAGCCGGTAGGTGCGCGACCCCGAGCCGTTGAGGAGGCGGAACCGGTACTTGCCGCGCTTGACCTGCAGGAACGGCCACACCTTCCCGTTCACCAGGATGTTGTCCCCGAAGAAGTGCTCGTGCCACTGGGCGTGGTACATGAGCGTGCCGTCGGCGTTGAACGAACGGTCCTGGATCGCCAGCGGGATCTCGAACTCCCCCGA
>JBGPJM010000068.1:0-20813 GCA_041485385.1 Phycisphaerae bacterium
AGGGGATGGGGTTTGGGTGCCGAGATTGGTGGGAGGTGCGCAAGGGGTTGGGGGTCCGGGGGGAAAAAATGAGCAGAAAGCAGTGAGCAGTGAGCAGAAGAGAGAAGGCGTTGAGGCGTTCAGGCGTGGAGTGGCGGCGCGCGGTCGGGGCGCTTGGGGTGTGGGAGGAAGTAAGCAGGGAGCAGAGAGCAGTAAGCAGAAGAGACAGTGGTGTCCCCCTCTACCTATGGGCCATCGGTCCTGTTTGCGCGCCCGAAATGGGAAATAGCGGCCGGTCAAATCGCGCAAGTGCTTGTGGGGGCTGGAGATAAAAATCTTCAGGTGTGCGCCTTTGTGCGCGCCGGGCGCGCCTGCTGTGCGCGCGCGGGCGCGCTCCACCGTTTAGGGGAGCTGGTTGCCGCGTCGGCCGCGGGGTGGTGCCTGCTGCTGGGGCTGCCGGCGGGCCTGCTGACCAGCCCTCGTTCCGCGTCGTCGACGTGAGCGATTGCGCGACGCGGACATCCCTTGAGGATCGCCGACCTGAGAGCCCCGCCTTCCAGCGGAACGTACCTCGCAGGGCCGCGCCGCTCCCCGATTTCCTGGCGCTCCATGCCACCGTTCCCGCTTGGGGTACAGAGCCGGCGATCGTGCCGGTTCCCAAGGGAGTTCCACGCGTACTCTGCGCGCGGGCAGGTCAAGCCTCGGAGAGAAATGATGAGGATGAACCGGGCATGCTCGATTGCGTTGCTTGCAGGCATCGGCGCCCACGTTGCCGTCGCGGACGTGATCAGCATCGACGTACGCAACAACTTCTTCCAGGTGATCTCCGCTGTCCCGGGTCAGGGCACAAACGGATGCACGATCAACGTCGGCGACACGGTCACGTGGACCTGGTTGGCCAGCCTTCATTCCGTCACAGTGGACGACGGTTCATACGACAGCGGTGTTCACAACACTCCATTTGCCTTCTCGCACACGTTTCACTCGTCCGGGACCTACGGATACCACTGCATCGTCCGCGGGGCGCCGGGGCAGGGGATGTTCGGGACAGTGACGGTCATCGTCCCCTGCCCCGCCGACTTCAACGGCGACGGAAGAGCCAACTCCCAGGACTTCTTTGACTTCCTCACCGCGTTCTTCGCCGCTGCACCTGCGGCCGACTTCAACCACGATGCCGTGATCAACTCCCAGGACTTCTTCGACTTCCTGACCGCGTTCTTCGCGGGTTGCTGACGGCCTTCGCCGGCGAGGCGATCCGAGCTCTTCCGCGTGGTCGCCCCGCTGATCTCGGCGGGCGTGTAGCCGCCGCTGGTAGCGCCTGGGCGTTTGCTGCAATCGCCTGTGTCGCGCGCGACATTGGTCTATGGGGCACGCAGGTCACTAGCGGAGGAATGAGATGAAAACCGCTCAACGCTGTTTGGCTTCATTTTTGGGTGTGCTGGCGCCGTGCGTCTGCCTCGGACAGGTGCTGCCGGACATTCAAAGGGGGACCATCGCGGTCTCCCTGAACCCGATCGCGACCGGGATGTCAGCCCCGCTCTACGGGGTCAGCGCCCCGGGCGATACAAATCGCCTCTTTGTGCTCGAGCAGAACGGGCTGGTGCGCGTTCTCCAGAACGGGAGCCTGCTCCCGGGGTCGGCACTGAACATTCAATCCCGCGTCTCGCCGCCGCTGAATCCCGCGAACGCGAACGACGAGCGGGGGCTGCTCGGGATGACCTTTCATCCGGGCTTCAACGATCCGCTGAGCCCCGGGTACCGCACGCTGTACACGTACAACAGCGAGGTGATCCCGGCCGGCTCGGGAGTGACCTACCCGGCCCCGAACGGCGCCGTGCAAAACTACAAGAACGTCATCAACGAATGGAAGATGAGCGACGATCCCAACGTGATCGACCCGACATCGCGGCGCGAGGTCATCTCGTTCGGCAAGAATGCCGGCAACCACAACGGCGGCACCGTCGCGTTCGGCCCGGATGGATACCTCTATCTCGCGCTCGGCGACGGCGGCAACGCCAACGATGTCGGCCCGAGTCACATCGAGCCGGGGGGCAACGCTCAGAACCTGACCACGCCGCTGGGAAAGATGCTGCGGATCGATCCGCTCGACCCCGCGCTGAACCCGGGCAGCCCGGACCCGGCGAGCTCCAATGGGCAGTACCGCATACCCACCACCAACCCGTTCCAGGCCCCCGGGCAGGTCCCGGAGGTCTATGCGATGGGGCTCCGGAACCCCTACCGCTTTGCGTTCGATCGAGCCAATGGCCAGTTGATCCTGGCCGATGTCGGCCAGAATACGGTCGAGGAGATCGACCGCGTGACGATCGGCGGAAACTACGGGTGGGCCGTCAAGGAAGGCGACTTCCTGTTCAACCGCGTGACCGGCCCTGGGGGCGCCGCCGGTACCGTCGGAGCGCGGAGTCCGGGGCTCCCCGCAGGACTGATCGATCCCATCACCGGAACACTCGGGACCCTCGAGTACGACCATCAGGACGGCATCTCGATCACCGGCGGATTCATGTACCGCGGGAGCCGGATCCCCGAACTCCTGGGCAAGTATGTCTTCGGCGATCTCGCGCTCAGGTCCGCGCCGGTTCGCGCCGACGGCCGGCTCTTCTATGCCGATCTCGACACCGGCATCATCAACGAGTTCCTGCTCCCGCAGTTCGCAAGCGGCGTGCTCCCCAACGGGTTGACCGTGCATGGATTCGGCGAGGACGCATCCGGCGAGCTCTATGCCATGGTGACCAACACCCCGGCCAACGGCACCGGCGGAATCATCTATGAGTTCGAACCGCCCTGTACCGCCGATTTCAACCACGACGGCCTCGTCAACTCCCAGGACTTCTTCGACTTCCTCACCGCCTTCTTCGCCGGGACGCCCGGCGCGGACTTCAACCACGACGGCGTCACCAACTCGCAGGACTTCTTCGACTTCCTGACCGCGTTCTTCGCCGGCTGCTGACGGCCTTCGCCGGCGAGGGCGATCCGAGTTCGGCGTCGATTCTCCGGCCATCGCCGTTCACGCCTCCGCACCGGTCCACAGCTCCTCGACCTCGATGAGCAGGCATCGCCGGCGCCGGGCGGGGGAACGCCTGGCCAAGTCCCTGGCGAAGACCAACAAGCGGTACGGCAAGGCGCTCAAGAAGCTCGCGCGGTGATTCTCGATGGATCCCGACTTCCTGCGCCTTGACGAGGTCCTCCGCATCCACGAAGACCAGATCGAGCGGTACGGCGGCAGCCCGGATCTCCGCGATCCGGGGCTGCTGATCTCGGCCGTCCAGATGCCCCGCGCCACCTTTGACGGGGCGTTTCTCCATGCGGACCTGTTCGAGATGGCCGCGGCGTACCTCTACCACATCGTTCAGGACCATCCATTCGTGATACCCTCTTGGTTCGCATGGACGCTGACCGCAAGAAGCAACTCCAGGAGTTCGTCGCCTACGCCAAGACCCTCTCCGGCGATGAGAAGGGCGAGGCCCAGGTCTTCCTCGACCGCCTCTTCCGCGGCTTCTCCCGCGGCGGCTACAAGGAGGCCGGGGCCACGCTGGAGGATCGCGTCAAGAACGAGCGCGGCGGCACCAGCTTCGCCGATCTGGTGTGGAAGCCCGTCGTCCTCATCGAGATGAAGAAGCGCGGCGAGGATCTCTCCCGCCACCTGCTCCAGGCGTTCAAGTACTGGGAGGAACTGGTCCCGGGCCGCCCGCGTTACGTCGTCCTCTGCAACTTCGACGAGTTCCGCGTCTACGACTTCGACCAGGACATCCACCAGCCGCAGGACACCATCACGCTTGATGAGTTGCCCGAGCGCTACGGCCCACTCAACTTCCTCTGGCCCACCAACGAGCCCGCCCGCTTCCGCGTCGACCGCGAGCAGGCCACGAGCCGTCGCGGACCGGGCGGCTTGCCGGTGTGTTCAACGCGACCGACGTTTTCGCATGCGGGCACGCCGGCCAGCAGGGATTCCGCGCCGACTGCGTAGCCGAGCCCGTGACCTTTGTCGGCGGATGTCGGCGGAGCGCGCCGTGCCACCGCTGCGCCCGGGGATCGGACGCCGCATAAATTTTCGAGGGCCCGTTCGGGATCCGGTATAGGATCTTTCCCGTAGAATCGCGGTTGCCGCCGATAAGGGGAGTTACGGAGCCCCCTAATTGGGCGATTCAGATGGGGAGCCCGCCGCCGTGCAGCCGTCCGCCCATACCGCGTTGGCCCTGATTCCCCATCTGCGACGGTGCGGCTACGGCAATCCGCAGTTGGCGACACCCTTTGTCTTCGACAACGTGGAGGTGCCGGTTGTCGCTTTCGCGGGAAAACCTTGGGATTCGTGGTCGGCCTGCGTCGCCGCGGTCGACCTGCACGGCGACTCGCACACATCTGCCGCGCAGGTCGCGGGCCTTGGCGTTCCCACGGTCTTCGTGTGTCATGTCGGCGGGGTGGATTGGTGGTCGATGGGGCCGACCGGCCCCAAAGAGAATCGACCGCTTAGGTGGCCTGACGTCGGCAACGCGATCGACCGCAACAAGGAGTTTCTGCTTCCGAGCCGCATCTACGCGAGCAAACTCCACAAGCCCGGCAGCCGCGGCGAGCAACTCTGGTTCTTCGACGCGGGGCTCATGCCCGCCGTAGAGAAGAGCCGGGGCCAGACGCTCACCCGGCTGGTGGAGCACGTGATCGGTGGGCTGACAGATGAACTGGGCCCACGGCGCAACACTCGGCAGGCGCAGGAGGACGTGTATCGCACCGTCTTCTGGCTTCTCGCAGCCAAGATTCTCCAGGACAAGGGCGTTGAGAACTTCATTCGCCTCAACCTTCGGAACGTTGACGACGTATTTGGGCGAATCGGCAGGCACCACGGCGAGGCCGGCCGTTTTCCGCCGTTCGGAAAGACTGGACGGCCGGCCATTGACGCCGCGGCAGATTACATCGCGGGGTGCGGCTCGCTCGCGGACGTGGCGAGTGAATCGCTCGCGCATGTGTACGAGAGCGCCCTGATTGACAAGGCGGCGGGCGACGGGACCGGCACGAAAACAGCCAAGGGCTACGACATTCGAAAGGTACTCGGGATCCACAGCACGCCATCGGTGCTCATCAACCACATGCTCTCACAGTTGTGGCCGTTGATCGAGAGGATGGATGAAGAAGACCGACACGTCTTCGAGCCCGCGTGCGGACACGCGCCATTCCTGACTGGCGCAATGCGGTGGTTGCGTGACTGGGGAAAGAAGACCGACCCCGACACGCAGCATCGTTATTTGAAGCAGCATCTCCACGGAATCGAGAAAGATTCCTTCGCGATCGAGATCGCCAAGCTCAGGCTCCTGCTGGCGGATGCCCCGCACGGCAATCGCTGGGACATCCAGCAGGGCGACATGTTCGCACCCAATGTCCTCGCGGACCGAGCGAAGGACGCCCGGATCTTTCTGGCGAATCCTCCGTACGAGCGAGCGGATTTCAAAGTCATGGGACGGCCGAGAGGGGGTGCGCGCATGACGAAAAGCCGTCGCAAGGTGGACGAGGTGCTGGCGAGAACACTGCCCCATCTGCCAACGGGCTCGGTGATGGGCGTCGTCGTCCCCCAGGGGTTCCTGCGGAGTGCCGAAGCCAGTGGGCTTCGGCGCACCCTGCTCACCGATTGGTCGCTCAGCGAAATCGCAATCTTCGAGGACAGGTTGTTCGAGCATCCCGACCAGGAGACGGCAATCCTGCTTGGTCGACGAGAGGCGACGCACCCCGCGGCACACATGCTCTTCTATCGACGGGTGCGAAATACTGGGATGGCAGCGTTCAAGGAACGCCTTGAGTTCTCAGCCGAGCCGCGCGTGCCTCAGTCAAGATTCGCGTCGGCCCCGTCCTACAGCCTGGAGTTGCCGGAGCTTGAGGGAATATGGAGATTCCTGCAGGACGCTCCGAAGCTCCGCGGTGCAGCAACCATCGCGAAGGGCTTAGAGCTTGATGAGCAGAGCATCGAACGGAACCCATTGGCAGAGTCCACCAAGCGCAAGCCGGGGTTTGAGGAGGTCGTCCGTCGGGCGGAGGGCAACTACGGAATCCACGAGTTGCCCGCGACCACATGGATCGACTTTCGTCTCGCACGGATCAGACGCGAGGGTCCTTCTCCCCGAAGCGGCGTTCCGCAGGTTCTCTTGAACTATGCACCCGCGGGTCGGGATCGGTGGCGGTTGCGCGCTGTGCTCGATGAAACCGGACGCGTGGCGACACGTCGCTTCCTCGTGGTGCGCCCGAAAGATGAATCAAGGCCACTTGTGTTCTTGTGGGCCGTACTGAACTCGCCGATGGGCAACGCCTTTGTCGCCAGCCATTGCGGCAAGCAGGATATTCCGAAGCGAGTGGTGCGAGAGATCCCGCTGCCGCGTGCGGATGCCAAACAAGTGATGGCTATCGTTCACCTTGCCAAAGAGTATCTTCATGCGGTGCGCGCGCCGGCAGCGCCGCTCTACGGCCACACTCCTCCCGATCCCGCCGCAACCCTTCTCAGACTCGACGCGGAGGTGCTTCGACTCTACGACTTGCCGCCGAAACTGGAACGTGAGCTTCTCGACTACTTCCGACGCGAGAAGCGGAAGGGGGTTCCGTTTGTCTTCCACGACTATTTCCCTGCCGACTTCCGGCCCCGGGTTCCTCTGCACGAGTACTTGTCCAACACCTATGCGCAATCGACGGCCGGGCAGCTCGCCCGACGTCTCCAGCCTACCCGCTCCAAAGCCGCGCTGGCCGCGCTCGATCTCGCGGAGCAACTCGCGGTGGGGGAATAGCCCATGGACGGGTACCTCCTCGATACCAACCACGTGATTCCGCTCTTGCGTGACAGGCACAAGCATCGTGAGTCGATCCTGCAGCGGATCGCTGATTTGCCCGCGGGATCGCCGATCTGCATTGCTGCCGCGACGCTGGCCGAACTGGAGGTCGGATGTTGCTTCCAGCAGCAGGGCCGCGAACTGGCACAGGCGGAAATCCGTCAAGTCATACAGGCGAATGGGTTGGATGTCCTCCCTTTCACCCGCCACACCGCGGTGGAATATGGCGAGCTCAAGGCCGCGCTAATGCGTCAGTACGACCGCGAAGGCACCAAGAACGCGGCGAAGTGGCCCGAAGTGTGGACCTGCCCGACCAAAGGGCAACCGCTGGGCGCAGACGAGTTCGACTTGATCATGATGAGCCACGCGGTCGAACGCAACATGGTCTTGGTCACCTCAGATCCGATGAGGCGAATTATCGAAGGTCTTGGGTCAGACATCTTGCCAGTTCGTTTCGACCATTGGGCTGCACCGCCGACTGCCTGCGAGTGAATGAGCGCACCGGCCCGTGGTCATCGCCCGCCGGTATCCTCCGCTTGGCCAATTCGCACAACCCACTTTGGTTCGACGGCCACCCCCACCCAGCCGGCGGCCGGGCGCGAGACCGCGCCATCCGCGCCGAGCTCCTCCCCACCATCAAACGCGGCCTCCGCGCCCTCTACCGCACACTTGAACTCCCCGGCCAGAACCCGCTCAAGGACGCCCACGCCGCCCTCGATACCGCCGTCCTCGACGCCTACGGCTTCAGCCCGACAAAGGACCTGCTCAAGCAGCTCCTCGACCTCAACCTCGCCGTCGCCAAGGCCATCGACAAGGGCGAGCCCGTGACCGCCCCCGGCGTCCCCCCGTCCTACGGCGACCCCGCCGATCTGATCACCGACGATTGCATCCGACCCTGACGGTGCCGCCAGCCCGGGATTTGGCGTACCGTTATCGCACATGCCGAAGAGACCACAAGGCTACTGCCGCATCTGTGGCCAATTCGGTCCGTTGTCGCAGGAGCACGTTATCCCCGAGGCCGCGGGAAACGATCAGCCGGTATGGGTTCGGAACTTCCGGAGTGTCGTCAAGGGCTGGGTCCGGGGCGAGTACCTTCAAGCGGGGCTGGTAAGGTCAAGCCTGTGTCCGCGTTGCAACAGCCAGACCGGCAGCAAGTACGTCCCCGCTTTCGCCCGTTGGACAATACAGGCGGCCGAGTATCACGGCCGCGTTCGCGCCGGAAACCATGTCCTGTTGCCCTTCACGGTGGATTCTCTCGCCGTCAGCAAGCAGATCGCGGTGATGACGCTCGCCATGTCCGGCGCAGAATCGATCCGCCTGCCGCACTTCATGGCGTTGCGTCGATTCGTCATGTCTCGCTGGTGGCATGAACCGATGCGGGATTTCCGATTCTTTGCTTACCTGCATTTCGGGCCAGCGACATTCGAAGGTGTGTTCATGGCGATGAAGACCACCGGCGGGCCTTGCCCCGTGGTATATTCCCATGTGGGCATGGAACCGTTGGGGTACGTGGTCACGGCGAGCGATGGTGCCAGCCGGGACTGGGCGCGGTGAGTTGGACTCTGCGACGTCACCCATTTCACAGCTCGTGAACCGAAAACCCTCCAAGTTGAACACCTTCTGCTCCCCTGTCGGCGCGGGGCGAGGTCGCACTGAGTACTGCCCCTGCGGCATATCTGCGTTCAGCGCGGACTACCGCATTTCCCCGGGACGCGGTAGACTCCTGTCAGCAACTCAGCTCCGGTCATTCAAATCGCCTTCGCCTCGACAGCGGCGCATACTGCCCGCTTATAGTGAACCAGCAATTGCGGGAAGGGCATCGGACCCCTGCGTTCGAGCGTCTTCGAGACCCACCTGTTGGTGCGGTCAATGTGTGGATCGTCCAATGCTCTCCGCGAAACTCGGAAGAACAGGGGCTCCAAAACCGATTCTTCGCCGCCGTCGAAGTTGCCCTCGTCCGGCGGATCACCGAAGAACTCGCAGCCGTCCTTGCAGTAGTCAGTGATGTTCCTCACGCGGTCGCTCGCCAAGCGAGGAATCAGTAGCTCGCGAGCCGTGCGATCAAACAAATCCCACTCATACTTGGCAAGCACGAAGAGACAGTCCTCCTGCCGATACCATGTGCTCGAAGCGGCGAATCGGTAGATAACATTCACAAAGCGCCCCGCCAGCAGCGCCGCGTCACGCAGGTAGTCGCGATCAGGGTCTTTGTGGAACTGCCTGCCATCGACCTCCAGACCAATAGACCGTCCCGGAACCGACAGAATCATGTCGGGTCGAAACGCACCGATCTGGGTTTGGACGTTCCGGCCCGGGCGAAGGTCTACCTCCTCCTTCAAGTATTTTCCGATGGCCATTGCGAACTCTCGTTCGGCCGGACTGTCCCAGCCGAGCGGCGACACCACTCGCTGTCCGACGCTCGAGTCGGCGTCCCGCATGCGACACTCTTCGTGATCGAGCTCGCTGAGGAACTCCTCCGTTCCGTCGTAGAAATCGCTGTGCATTCATGGACCTCCTGTCCGTTCCGGGGCGCAGCGGGATCTCGCCACAGTACCCGTGCCCCGGCGGCCGGTCAACGGTGCGCCCCCAACAAATCAGGAGCAGGATTTGAGGGTCTAATGGGGAGCGGAAAGGCTCTCACCGGCTGGCGGCGCCGGAGGTCCGTGCTACTTCCCTCCCCGCCGCCGCACTGTACACCTGGTACACCAGCTGCCGGCTGATCCTCACGCGCCGGCCGATGTCGGCGAGCGAGAGGTCGGTCGTCCGCAGCAGGCCCAGCACCGCCGCGGCCCTCCGGCCCATCCCCGGCCACGGCGCGAGCGACCGAGTCCCCAAGGGAGCGCAACCCCCGGAAGATCACCCGCCTTGAACTCCAGGGCGGACATCCGACCCCCGTCACATCCCAAGCTCGCGCCCGCCCGCAGAGCACACGAGCAGCAGGCCAACCCCATCCCCCATCGCTACGCGGTGAAGCTGCGGCCATCTGGGCACCCGCGGCCACCGCGGCAAGAAGGTCCCCGAGATGGGGTATGTCCCGTTTGCGCGGGCAACGACGCTCAGGCGTTCGATGACGACCGGCGGCGGCATGGTGGGCCTCGGCGCTGGGTCCAATCTCGGGTGGTCCCGGCCCGCCGTCAGCGAACCGGCCGCGCCCAGCGGTTTTCTATTGACTCGCCGTCCACGGGGCGGTATAGGTGGGCGCAGTCGCGCCCGGGCAGTTCCCGCGGGGGTGGAGGGGCATTGCGGCCGTTCACGGCCGACCCGTGTTTGCGTTTGGACACCATGGACCTTCGTCGACGGCGCGGCAACGGCCAAGAGGAGGTGCCTCCATGTCCATCAAGTCCCAAGTTATTCGTTCGTTGTTCGCTGCGCTGCTGGCGGTGGCAGCGCTGGCGCCCTCTGCGCGGGCCCAGTTCTCCGACAACTTCGAGTCCTACCTGTTCGGCCCCCTCGTTCCGCAGGGGGGCTGGGAGGAGTGGCTGGGCAGCATTGACGTCAGCGGGCAGGTGAGCAGCGAGCAGAGCATCGGGCAGAGGGCTCTCAAGATTATCGGGGCCGTCGGCGGGTCCAACGGCCAGGGCGACGACACCGTCCACCGCTTCACCGGCGCGACCTCCGGCCAGTGGACCTTCCGGGTCATGACCTTCGTCCCCACCGCCGCGACCGGCGAGTCCTTCATCATCATGCTCAACACCTACGACGACCCGCCGGCCTCACCCCAAACCGACTACCGCTGGTCCCTGCAGGTCCACCTCAACGCGGACTCGAGCCTGGTCATCGCCGACTTCACCAACGAGACGACGCCCTTGATCCGCGGCCAATGGGTCGAGTTTCGCGCCGAGATCGACCTGACTGCCGACTCGGTCAACTACTTCTACAACGGCGTCCAGTTCGTCTTCAACAAGAGCTGGATCAACGGCGTGAGCCTCGGCGGCCAGCCCCGCATCGAGGCCCTTGACCTCTACGGCGGCGAGCCCATCGGCGTTCCCCACGGCACGTCCGGCACGTTCTACGACAACGTGTCGCTGCAACCGGGCACCGGCGGCCCGTTCCCCACCACCCTCCAGCACAGCGTCGAAGCCCTCAAGGAGGCCCAGAACGCGCAGGCCACCTTCCTCGCTCGCCGCTTCGGCGTCAGTTGCGCCTCCTCCCTGCAGTTCAACGCCGTCACCGCCCCCGCCGGCGACTCCTTCCACTACTCCGCCGTCCCCGGCACCATGTACGCGGGCCAGCCTCTCAGCATGCTGTGCGACGGCACCCTCGACGCCGCGAACGTGTGGCACATGACCACGGTCGGCCAGCTTGGCACACAGGCCTTCAACGGCCTGGGCCAGTGCGCCTTCCAGCTCGGCGGCGACGGCACCTTCGGCAACGGCGACTGGGTCTGGGGTCCCTTCGACATGCATTGGAGCACCATCTACCCAGGGTCCAGCGCCCAGTTCAGCGAAACCACCATCCAACTCACCATCAATGGCGTGGTGGTCGCCACCGCGGTCGGGCGCGACCGTTGGAACTTCGACACCCGCCGCTACGAGTATCGCTCCTGGAGGTGGGAGCGCGAAGTCAACTACAACATCCAGACCGTGGGACAGGTCGATGACGTACTGACCGGCGTCGGCAGCTTCCACACTCTCCTCGGTTCCAGCCCGGCCGACTTCAACGGCGACGGCCTCATTAACTCGCAGGACTTCTTCGACTTCCTGACCGCGTTCTTCGCCGGCGACGCCGACTTCAACGGCGACGGCGCCACCAACAGCCAGGATTTCTTCGATTTCCTGACGGCGTTCTTTGCCGGCTGCGTGTGATCTGCGGGTCGCGTTCCGCACAAAGAGTGGCACTCTCATGCCTTCGGGGCGGGCCCCGCCCGCCCGCCCCGATCTCCCGGCACGAGAGCGCGACTGGTTCGCACCCGCGGCCACCGCGGCAAGAAGGTCCCCGAGACGGGGTAGGTCCTGTTTGCGCGCCAAATCGGGGGAATAGGTGCAGATTCTCTTGACGCTCCGCGGCCCACACGTAGAGTGGCTTAGGCCGCGAACGTTGGGGTAAGGGCCTCAGCCTAGGGACTGAGGCCTCGTGGGGGGCGACGGGGATGGGGACACGGAATACAGCGCGACTCGGTGCGGAGGCGGCAGCTCCGCTTCCCGCTGTTTGCTGCCAACTGCTCGCTCTTTCCTACGCGGCGAGAACTACTACAGGTGCGCGCACATATTGGCGGCCGCTAACCGCATCAACTCACGTTACCACAAGCACTTACAGCAAAGAACACCCCGGCGGGAAGTCGCAAAAAGTCGCAAAAAGTCGATCGAAGTCGACGAAAGTCGAAGGAAGTCGCGCCGAAGTCGACGCAACTCGGTCGGAAGTCGGGCAAAGTCGGGCAAAGTCGGTGGAACCCGGACCCCCCCCTCCCCAGTCCCCCCGTCCCCCAGTCTCCCAGTCCCTCGCCGCCCCGCCCTCACCCACCCAGCGCCCCACCGGTCCGATCCGCAACCGCGTGCAGCGCACCCGCCAGCGCCCCCAGGTCCCGACGCAGGTCCGTCCGCACTGCATCCAGCATCCGCCGCAGCGGCTCGGGCAACGCCTCCGCGCCCTGCGCTCCATCCGGAGCCGACAGCATGACCCCGCGCCACGGCTCAACCTGTCCGAGCAGAGCCCCCAGGTGCGCCGCAACGTTCTCCGCCGTCACCGTCGTCTGCAGCGCCGCACGCCGCGCATCGTTCGAGGCGCGCACCGCCGCGCCAAGGTCGCGCTGCGCCGCCCCCACCGCGCTGATCAGCTCGCCGGCGCACTGCTGGATCGTCCGGCGGTGCTCCTCCACCTGCCGCGCCAGCCCGTCGCGGCACTCCCCGGCCAGCCCCTGCGCCTGCCCGAGCGCGCCCTTGAGGTCCTCCTGCGCCGCCGCGGCCTTGTCCACCAGCGGCGCCGAGGCGCCCAGCGACTCGCCGAGGATCCTCATCGCCTCATCGGCCCGCAGCCGCACCGCGTCGAGCTGGCCCATCGCCAGCGCCGCCTGCTCGCCCGCACGCTCGGCGCGCCCGACAAGGCCGGCCAGCGAATCGGCGCCCGAAGATGGATCCGCGCCACGATCGTGTGTTCCCAGCAGCGCCTCCGCCCGGCCGCACATGTGCCCCAGCGCCTCCATTGCCGGCGTGAGCGAGGAGTTCACCGCGGCCGTCAGCGAATCGATCCGCTCGTCGGCCCGCGCCAGCGCGCCCGCGATCGCCTTGTCGAACCGCGCCAGCCGCGCCTCGGCTGCCTGCTCCAGCTCCTGCATCCGCGCCTGCATCTTCGCGACCCGCTCATCAACGAGCCGGTCGGTCTGCTGGCGGACCGAATCGAGCTTGCCCGCCGCGGCGGCGGCTCCGTCGAGCATCGTGCGCGTCTGCTCGGCGCGCTCGTCGATGTCGGCCAGCGTCCTCGCGGCCAGGTCAAGCTTGAGCTGGGTCGCGGCGGTGGCCTCCCGAGCGCCGTCGCGCAGCAACTCCGCGCCGTCGGCCGCGACCCTGAGCTGCTCGGAGGTCTCGGCCGCCCGCTCGATCAGCGCCCGCAGCGCCTCGGAGAACTCGGCGAAGGCCCGCTTGTCGACCACCCGCGGCGAAAGGAAGATCTCGTTGACGGTTGCGGAGGACGAGGCGCCGGAGGTCGGCGGGGTCGAGGAGGGCGAGGCGGGACGGGAGGGGGATCGGGAGGGGGAGCGGGGGGCGAGCTTGGGCTCGGGCATGCGGGGACTCCGTGGTCCTGGCGCGCGGCGACTCCATCGCCCGCGGCTCGAACGCCCCCTGAATCGGCGTCGCCCGGGCGGGCGCTGCAGGAATTGGGGTTCACGGGTCGGGCTCGTCGATCGCGCAATGGCCGCCGGGCCCTTCGGGCCGGTTCGCCCCAAGGAAAAGCGCCGACGGGAGGCCCGCCGGCGCTGTGAAGGGGACACGGTTATGGATGTCACGGACGATCGGTCAGTGCTTCCCGCCCATCACCGCCTTGGCCCCGTCGATCATCTCCTGCTTGGAGGGGTTGGACTTGTGCGTGGCGAGCGACCAGCGGTGGCCGAAGGGGTCGGTGATCTGGCCGTAGCGGTCGCCCCAGAACATGTCGGAGACCGGCATGGCGACGGTGGCGCCCGCCTTGATAGCGCGCTCGAAGGCGCTGTCGACGTCCGGCACGTACAGGTGCATCGTCGCGCAGGTGCCGCCGAGCGATTGCGGCGAGCGCCCGCCGCAGTCCCCCATCTCCGGGAACTCGTCGGCGAGCATGATGATGGCGTCGCCGATCTTCAGCTCGGCGTGCATGACCTTCTGGCCGTCGGGCCCGGGCATGCGCACCCGCTCCTGGGCGCCGAAGGCGTTCTTGTAGAAGTCGATGGCCGCGCCGGCGTTGGTGCAGATGATGTGCGGCGTGAGGCTCGTGAAACCGTCGGCCCGCCAGGAGGCCTTCTTGGGAGCGGCGGCCTTGGGCGCGGAGCGCTTCGGCTTCTTGGCGGGCGCCTTGGCCTTCTTCTTCGCGGGTGCGGGTCGCTTCTTCTTCGATGCCTTCTTCTTGGCCATGAGGGTCTCCTTCAGCTTCTGTGGTTGTGCCGTGGTCGTTGGTTGGCGCAGCGCCTGGTCCCACCAGAGGCGGCGCTCGACTGCGCGGAATGGTACCGGAAATGCGCCGGGAATCCTCGCCGGGGTGCCGGTCGCGGTCGTCGCGAGGATTGGGCATGCGAGCCGGGGCCTGGATCGGCAGGCGGAGATCGCATTTCATTAGGGGGTGGCACGCCCGGGTCTGCCGGCCTCGATCATTGCCGGGGAGATATCTATAAGTATCTGCACGACAAGAACTTGCATGGATCTTCGGTGCGGGCGGGGTGAACGTGATGGGGGCGTTGGACGAGTGTGGAGCGGGACGGCGATGGTCATCCGCCTGAAGAAAACTCGCGACGGCGTGGTGCTGAGCTGCCTGCGCGAGGGGTGGCCCGCGGCGGTGCAGCGCACCCGACACGGCGGGTTCTTCGCCTGGCACGACCTCATGCACTACGCGGTCGAGACGACGCTGGGGTTCCACGAGGCGTTCTTCGGCCTCATGGCCGCCGGCTGGTCGTTCGAGACCTTCGGCGACAAGGACGACCCGCGGTACCTGAAGATGCCGGCGCAGGCGCTGTGGGCGGAGATGCTCGTGGGGATCCTCTCGCGCCAGTACCAGGACTGTTCGATGGACGAGGAGCTGCTGCCACTGTGGACCGAGGAGGTCAACACCGAGCTGGCGGCGTCCCTGGGCAACGCCGGGATGCCGCCGCTGAAAGTGGAGACCGCGCAGCTCCTGGAGATCTGCCGCCGGCTCCGGGAGCTGGCGGAAGAATGGGCGGCCGTGCCGGTAGGGGGGCACATGGAGGTGAGTTTCGCCGCGCGCAGCCCGTGATGCGCGCCTTCTTGGCCATGCGGCTCGAGGTGGCGGTGCGTGGTGGGGATGCGGACGGTGTCAAACTGGCGAAGCTTGCCTATGGCCTCTCGCCGGACGAATGTCGGTTTGAGGGTAGAGATCGTGGGAAGCCGTGGTAAGCTGAAGCCCAGAGGAGGACGTTTCCATGGGCGATCTTGATCGTCGTATGTTGCTCGGCGCGGCCGCCGGTGTCGCGGGTGTGGCGCTTGTATCGAGGCGTGCGAGGGCGGGCCCCCTCGACCCGCCATCCGGACCGGTCTCGCCGACGGGACGGACGATGGCCCAGGTCGAGCCGCGCATGCCCATCTCGCCGGAGCACACGCCCGGGGACGAGTCGGCGACGTTCACGATCAGGTCGCCGGGGTCGTACTGCCTCACGGGCGACATCGTCGGCGAGTCGCACCGGTGCGCCATCAAGGTCGAGCTCTCGACGCCGGGCGTCGTGCAGATCGACATGAACGGGTTCACGATGAGCAGGGGAGCGTCGGAGTTCCTGACGGCAATGACATTCACCGGCGCGGCGTGCCGGTGCCTGTGCCTGGCGGACGGGTACCTCGTCGGTTGGGGGCTGGACTGCTTCAACGTCGATTTCACGGACATCGACGACGTGACGGTGCTCGGGGGCGAGGTGGGGCTGAGGATCCGCCGGTCCGCGTGCATCTTCGATGTCGAGGTCACCGGGGTCACCGGCTCGGGGATCACCTGGCTGCGCGACTCCACGGCCACGTCGTTGTCGCTGGAGGTCAGCGACTGCGTGGTGCGGTCGTGCGGCGCGCACGGGATCAGCGTCGGCGGAGATTTCTCGGGTGCCGCGGCGTCGCTGTCGATCGACGACTGCGACGTGCTCTCCTGCGGCGGGGACGGGCTGCGCGTGAGCGTGTCGGGGTTCGCCAGCAGCGGCGGGGTCGTGGTCGTGCTCGACGGCGTGTGCGCCAGTTCGTGCGCCGGCAACGGTGTGACGATCGAGGCGTCGCCGTCGCAGCCGGGTACGGTGGGGGTCGATTGCGTGGTCTCGCTGGTCGACGTCGATTGCGTGAGCAACGGCGCGTGCGGGGTGCGGTGCTCGAATGTCGTCTGCGACGCGGAGTGCTGCGTCTGCACGCACAACGGCACCGACGGGATGCGCCTGGAGAACTGCCCCGGGTGCGTGTGCGACTGCACGGCGGGGTGGAGCCAGGGGGACGGCATCAGCCTGTCGGGCTATTCGGGCCCGAACTGCCTGAGCGAGTGCACCGATTGCACGTGCGTGCACAACGCCCGCGGCATCGCCGCCGACGGCACCGTCAGCTGTGTGTGCTTCGAGGACAACTCGCTCGTGGACAACTCGTCGGTGGGAATGCAGGTGGACGGGACGGGCAACCTGGTGGTCTCCAACTCCTGCCGCGGCGGATCGGACCCGACGCTGCCGCCGTTCCTGATCGCCGCCGGCAACATGGCCGGTTCGGTGGTGAGCGGTCCGGATGCGCTGGTGATCTCGAACAACCCGAACCTGAACGTCGTGCTGGGGTTCTGAGACGAGGCGATCAAGTCGATGCGGGCGAAGGCGATGGTGAATCGCCGGGCGTGCAGGGGGGAGCTCATGGGGTCTCTCGGCCGGGGCAGAGCGTGCCTGTGCCGGCATGACCAGCGGCGCGCCGGCAAGCGTGCACGTTTCATAACACCGCCGCCCGAGCGGGTTAGACTCCCGCATGTCCTCCGAGCGCATGTCGGGCCGGATCGTCATCGCGGGGGGGAGTGGCTTCCTCGGCGTGTCGCTGGCCAGCTTCCTCTCCGCCCTGGGGGCCACGGTCACGATCCTCTCGCGCCGCGCGCCACCCGCCGGCGGGGCGTGGCGTCACGTGCCCTGGGATGCCCGCACACTCGGCGACTGGTCGACCTGCCTCGACGGCGCGGCCGGCGTCGTCAACCTCGTCGGGCGCACGGTCGACTGCATCAAGACGCCCGATCACTGCGACGAGATCCTGCGCTCACGCGTCGAGGCGACGCGCGTGCTGGGCGCGGCGATGCGGCGTGTCGCCGCGCCGCCGCCTGTGTGGGTGCAGATGAGCACGGCCCATCTGTACGGCGACCCGCCGGAGGCCGTGTGCGACGAGGACTCGCCCTTCGGCTACGGGCTGGCGCCGACCGTCGCGCGGGCGTGGGAGGAGGCGTATCACGAGTCTGTGCCCGCCGGGACGAGGCAGGTGGTGCTGCGGACGAGCTTCGTGCTGGGGAGGTCGGGCGGGGCGTTGCCGCACCTCGTGAAGCTGGTGCGCCTGGGGCTGGGCGGAACGGTCGGGAGCGGGCGGCAGGGGATGAGCTGGCTCCACGGGCTGGACATGAACCGGCTGTTCACGCGGGGGCTGACCGACGCGGCCATGCAGGGCGCGTACATCGCCAGCGCGCCGGCGCCCGTGGCCAACGCCGAGTTCATGCGCGAGCTGCGCCGGGCCCTGCGCGTGCCGATCGGCCTGCCGGCCGCGCCGTGGATGGTGCGGATCGGCGCGCCGCTGCTCATGCGAACGGACCCGGAGCTGGCGCTGTACGGCCGGTACTGCGTGTCGCGCCGGCTGAAAGAGGAGGGGTTCGAGTTCCGGTTCGGGACACTGCGGGCGGCGCTGGCGGATCTGTTCGAACGGGTCCACCACCACGGTCATCGATGACGCGGGCCAAGGGGTCAACGTGCGCCGCCCGGCGCACCCTCCCCGGCAACACCCCACCAGTACACGCGCCAGAGGATCGTGTCCTGGAACCCACACCGACGGAGATTTCTCAGCGAGGTCCCAACGACGGTGTTGGTCTCGGAGACGCACCAGCGGGCGCCGAGCCTGGCCGCATGCTGCACCCGGGAGCAGATCAGCGCGGTCTGGGCTCCGCTTCCGCGGCAGGCCGGGTCGGTCCCGGCGGCGCCGAGGTAGGCCCACGCGCCGTCGATGGTGAGCATGGCGACGGCGACCGGGCGCTCGCCGTCGAAGGCCGCGTGGAGCTCGATGTCGCGCTCGGCCCGGTCGATCATGCGCCGGGCCGCTTCGACGCCGGTGTCGCCGTACCAGGAGCGCACATCGGCCAGGACGGGCGCGGCGTAAGCGGCGCCAATGGGTGCGACGCGCAGGTCGCTGGCCCTGGCCGGCACGCAGTCGCCCGCGGGACGGACCAGCGCGATGTACTCGACGTACGGCCACGGCTCGGCCCCGGCCCGGTTGAGCATCGCCTCGACGGCGGGGCTCCACGCCCACGGGGCCAGCCAGATAAACATCGGACGGCCCACCGCCCGGGCGGCCTCCTGCGCCGCATCCACATCCGCCTGCGAGAGCGGCGCCCGTGCCGTGAGCCAGTACACGCGGTCGCCGCTCGCGGACGGGAACTCCGCCAGCTTGGCCCCGGGCTCGGCGCTCAGCCACCCGCCGGCGAACTCGCGCACGACCACACCGTCGCGGAAATCGATGTGCCGACGACGGACGCGGTCGATGTGGTTCGCCAGCTCGAGGACGTGGCGGGCAAGGTCAGTTGGGTCGGCGGGCGGCATACGCCCCAAGCGTATCCGGCTGGCCCTACACTCTGTTCGTTCGCTCGGGGCGCTGCGGCCACCGGGGCCGCCGCTGAGATGCACCCGTTGAACCTGATCCGGTTCGGACCGGCGTAGGGAAGCGATTCATGCGGCCACCTGTCTCATCCGATCCCCTCGACATCATGCTGGCGTACGACCGGTGGGCGACGCGGCGCCTGCTGGAGCTCTGCCGCCTGCTCACGCCCGAGCAGCTGCACCGGCGATTTCCCATGGGCCCGGGGTCGCTGCACGACACGCTGACGCACACCATCGGCTGCGTGCTCCGGTGGTCGGACCGCATCCGGGGCGTGGCGGTGCGACCGTCGATCGAGAAGGGGAGCCGGGGAGCGGGAGCGGTGGGGGAGGGGGGGGTGGGGGGAATGCCGGCGCGGACGATCGCGGAGCTGGTGACCCTGCACGACGCGGCCAGCGATGACCTGGGCGCGACCGCCGCGGAGGCTCGGCGGGTGGGGCTGGGCTCCCACATCCGCGTGAGCTTCGAGGGGATGCGCCCCGACGGCGACCCGAGGGAGTACATCTTCACGCGCGGCGCGGCCCTCATGCACGTCCTGAACCACGGCACGCACCACCGGGCGCAGTGCCTGAACATACTGCGTCGGCTGGAGGCTCCGGGGGTCTCGGATGCGATCGCGGATTTCGATGTGGCGGACTGGCAGTACGAGACGGAGTGCCGCGGCGAGCGCGAAGGAGTTTCACGATGACGACCATGCATTCACCCACCCAGCGCCTCCGCCTCCCGCTGCACGGCGCGCCCAACCCCGGCGGCACCGCCGGCGTGACGACACCCGGCTCGTTCGCGCTGGCCCCCGACATCGGCGGCCCGCTCATGTTCGCCTCACCCGATACGCCGGGCATGCCCGCCCCCAGCGACAAGACCGCGTGGGACTTCCTGCCGGAGGGTTGGAGCGTTGTTCGCCTCGATGCCCCCGGCTGCCCCTCCTGCCTCGGCGACTCCCGCGCCTTCGTCGAGTTCACCACCGCCCGCGGCCAGCGGCTGCGGGTGATCTACCCGAGGGAGTTCCGCCCGGTGACGCAGCTCGAGTGTGCGCGCCTGGGCATTGTCACGCCGCAGATGCAGCGCGTCGCCGAGCGTGAGCCGCATTTCGAGCAACTCTTCCCGGGGACGGGGAGGGGGGGCGGGGCGGAGGCTGTCCGCGACGAGGTGGCCGCGGGGCGGATGGTGATCCCCGCGAACATCAACCACCTCGCCCACCGGCTCGACCCCATGTGCATCGGCCGCGCCAGCAAGACCAAGATCAACGCCAACATGGGCGCCTCCCCCGTCTCCAGCGGCACCCACGAGGAGCTGGAAAAGCTCGACTGGGCGGTGAAGTGGGGGGCCGACACGGTGATGGACCTCTCCACCGGCGGCAACATCGAGGAGTGCCGCGCGGCCTTCTGCGAGCACTCCACGGTCCCCATCGGCACCGTGCCGATCTACTCGATGATCATCGGCCGCCCGCTCGAAGCCCTCACCTGGGAAGTCATCCGCGAATCCCTGCACCACCAGGCGCGCCAGGGCGTCGACTACTTCACCATCCACGCCGGCGTGCGCCGGGTCCACCTCAAGTACGTGAAGAACCGGCTGATCGGCATCGTCTCCCGCGGCGGCAGCCTGCTCGCCAAATGGATGCTCGTGCACGGCGAAGAAAACCCGATGTACACCCACTGGGAGGAGATCTGCGACATCCTCCGCGAGTACGACGTGACGTTCTCCATCGGCGACGGCCTCCGCCCCGGCGGCCTTGCCGATGCGACCGACGATGCCCAGCTCGCCGAGCTCGAGACCCTCGGCGAGCTGACCGAGCGCGCCTGGCGCCGCGGCGTCCAGGTCATGATCGAGGGCCCGGGCCACGTCCCCTTCGACCAGATCGAGTACAACGCCAAGATCCAGCGCACGCTCTGCCACGGCGCCCCGTTCTACGTGCTGGGCCCGCTGGTCACCGACATGTTCCCGGGGTACGACCACATCACCAGCTGCATCGGCGCCACGGCGATGGCCTACCACGGCGCGGCCATGCTCTGCTACGTCACCCCCAAGGAGCACCTGGGCCTCCCCA
>JBGPJM010000069.1:0-20564 GCA_041485385.1 Phycisphaerae bacterium
GCCTCGAGCTCGGGGCTGAGGGCGCGGACTTCATTCGGGGCGTAGAGGGACACGGCGCTCACCTTGCCGAGCGGGCCGTCGCGACGGACCAGCGCCACGGGACGATTCGGTACGAGGTCGGCATCGAGCTCGGGGAGGACGACGGTGTCGAACTCCAGGCCCTTGGAGGCGTGGATCGTCATGAGACGGACGCGCGCGGCCGCGGGGTCGTCCACGCGCCGGGATTGGACGAGGCGGACGAAGTCGCCGGGGCGGAGCGCCGCCGCGTGGTTGGCGGCGGAACCGGAGCGATCGTCGAAGGACTGGGCGAGGTCGATGAGCTGGTCGAAACGCTGCGCATCACGCTGGTCGCAGGACTTCGCGATGGCGGCGAACCAGCCCTCGAGGGTGGCGGCGTAGCCGTGGAGGAGGAGCTCACGACGGATACGCGACGCGAGGCGGCGGACGTCGTCACGCGGAGAATCGCGGGAGAGGCCTAGGGCCGCGCCGAGAGGGGAGGTCGCGACATGGAAGGCCGCTGCGGTGTTGCCCGGGTGATCGGCCAGCGTGAGCATGGACATAGCGACGGCGACCGGCATCGAATCCGTGAGGGGGTTGCCCCCCTCCTCGCTCGCGTCGACGCCGAGGCGCTGAAGCTCGTACTTAAGGCGCGGGATGGACCTCTTGGCGCGGAAGAGCACCCCGATGGTGCGGTCGGGCGCCGCATCCAGGATCGCCTTGATGCGCTGGGCCGCGAAGCGCATGGTCTGGAGGGTCTGGTCGGCCTTCGCGCCCTGGGCTACCGGCGCTTTGGGTGCGACCCGGACGCACGCGTAGCCCGCGAGGGCGCGACGGGAGTCGTCGACGGTGTGCACCGGGAAGTCCGCGGCCCATTTCCGGGCGATGGAGAGGTCGCGGACGTATTTGGTGTCGAAGGCGCCGCAGTTGGGGAGGGTGGGCCCCAGCACGCGGTTGACGGTGTCGATGATGACTGGGGAGGAGCGGAAGCTCTTGTGCAGCGGGCGCTCGACGAGGTGGGTCCAGCGCTTGAGAAGGCTGGGAAGCAGGTCGGGCTCGGCGTCGCGCCAGCGATAGAGCGACTGCTTGACGTCGCCGACGCAGAGGAAGCTCCGCCCCCCGCCCCCTCCGCCGCCCTCGGCCGCGCCCACCCCGGCCTCCTGCGAGACAATCTCGGAGACGAGCGGCTCGAGCAGCCTCCATTGGAGGAGGGATGTGTCCTGGAACTCGTCGAGGAGGATGTGCGCGAATCGCCCGTCGAGGCGGTAATAGAGGTGGTCGAGGTCGCGGGCCTGCTCGCAGCCCGCGATCAGGCGCGGGACATCGTCGAAGGTGAGACCGCCGGATTCGCGCTTGACGCGGCCGTAGGCATCGTGGAACGTGCCGAGCAACCGGCCGGTAGCCTCGGTCCGGCGGGCGAGGTCGCCCAGGAGTACCGCCGCTGCGTGCTGGATGAGGGGCTGAAAGATGGCTCGCACCGCCGGGGAGATGTCCTGCCTGCTGAACTGAGCCTCTTGCCCGATGATCTTGGGGGCAAGCCCGTTCTTGATGAAGGCGAACCACTCGTCGCCCCGGATGGATTCCAGAGCGTTGTCGCGCGCGGTCTGCCAGGACCTGGATGGTCCGGCGAGCGTCGCGGGGATTGGGAGACTCTCGAGCGCACGGATCGCCGCGCGGAGGCCGACATCGGTGAGGGGCGCGGGAGGCGGCAGGGCCGACCACGCTCCCGGCTCGGCGGCGAGAAAGACCGAGTAGGTTTCTTCGATGGCGCGCCGGATGGCCGCATGCACGGGGCGGGCGGCGGAGTCGGCGGCGAGAATGCGAATGAGCGCGTGGAGGCCAGCGGGGTCGGCGCGGCGCAGGAGCTGCGTGATGGCCCGGTCGCGGAGGCTCGCCTGCTCGTCGTCGTCGAGCATCCGCCACCCGCCGCTGCCGGAGAGACCGGTCGGTGTGCCGCCGGCGCCGTCGGGTACATCCTGGGCGCCCAGCTCCATCGAGAACGCGGTGGCGATGCGGAGGAAGAGGGCATCGAGCGTGCAGATGCCCAGGCGATGGAGGTTGCGCACGAGCGACCGGAGCAACTCGACGCACCGGCAGGCGGTGAGCGATTCGACACCCACCTGCGCGCCGAGCTTCGCGGCCTCGGAGTTGCTCCGGGCGCCGGCGGCCAGTCGCTGGACGACCTTGGTGAGAATCTCGCCGGCGGCCTTGCGGGTGAAAGTTGTCGCGAGGATGCGCTCGGGGGACTCACCGCGGGCCAGCAGGGCGATAAAGCGGCTGGTCAGCGTGAAGGTCTTGCCGGTGCCGGCGGAGGCAAGGACGACAGTGTGCGCCAGCGGCGAGGGGCGCGTCTTCTCTGGATAGGGGAGGAAGGGCGTGTTCATGGGCCTTCCTCCTCCAGCAGCGCGCGCTCATCCTCGTCGGGCTCGGTGGCGAGGAGGCCCTCGCCGCAGATGACGCCGAGGATGCCGCGGGTGAGCGGCCCGTCGCCGGGGAGTGAGAACCGTCCTTCGCGCACGGCGCGGACGACCTCGCGGGCGGCCTCGTCGGCGGAGGCGAGGGCCGCGCCGTCCCACTTCGCAGCATCCAGCCCGAGCTCGCCCGCCTTCTTCGGGATGACGACGTAGCCGAGTTCGATGGGGCCGGCGAGTTTGAGCGGGCTGACGAGGTGGAGGTAGAGAGGGAGCTGGAGATCGATCCATGTGCCGTCGCGGGCGCGAGTGTCGGCGACCCTTGGCGGCTTGTCGCCGGTCTTGTAGTCGAGGATGCGCCATCGCTTCTCGCGCTCGTTGTGGTCGATGCGGTCGATGCGCCCGCGGAGGAGGATGGGCTTGCCGTCGACGATCCATGGGGTTTCGCCGCTCGGGGGCGGCGCCCACTCGGTGTGGTGGACCTGCCAGCCTTCGGCGGCGCGCGCGGCCTGCCAGCCGGCAAAGGCGCGAATGCGGGCGCGGGCCTGCTGGAGCTGCACCCAGACGGCGGGGATCGGCTCTTCACTGAAGCGCAGGCGCGCGAGGGCCTCGAGGTTGGCGAAGAGGAAGCGTTCGATGAGCTCGGGGTCGGTTGAGCGCGCGATGTCCGCGTCGGTGAGCGTGCTGAGGACGTCGTGCAGGAGCACGCCGAAGCCGAGGGCGTCGAGCTCGACGGCGCCGTCGTCGAGCTCCTTCAGCCGCAGGACGTTCTGGAGATAGAAGCCGTATGGGGACGCCAGGTAGTTCCTGAAGGCGGTCACGCTGATGCGCTCGATGGGCTCGACCACCGGCGCCGGGGACGGGAAGGGGCGGAAGGCCGAGCGCTCGCCTACCGGCACGCCGGGCGGCGCGGCCGGGCGCGCCGGCTTGTCGCCCCCACCACCCCCCCCGACCTCGGTCCACATGCGGACGCGCGCGGCGAGCTGCGCGTCGTCGCAGGCGAAGAGCAGGCGGCTGGGCGCCAGCGGATCAGCGGCCGCACTGAACCGGCCGGCGATGAGGGCCAGTCCCGGGGCAGGTCGGGAGGCGGCGATGGCGGAGAGCGCGAAGGCGTCGCGCGCGTATCGGCGCTGGTTGTCGGTGATGCCGAGGACGGCGCGGAGGCGGTCAGGGAGGAGCGGGTCGGCCGAGACCGAGGTGGGGACTCGCCCTTCGTTCATGCCGGTGATCGCCAGCGCGGGCGCATCGTCCAGCGAGAGCTCGAGCCAGCCGAGCAGCTCGATGGCGGGCTGGTCGGCGGCGGCCGGAACTGGCTGCTGCGCGGCTTGGGCGGCGACGAGGCGCAGGGCGGCGGCCGCCGGGACCGGAGAACTGTCTAGACGCGGATCCAGTGCGGCCAGCTCGACAAGCACATCGCGGATGGCGGCGCAAGACTCGGCGAGAACGCGCTGCTCGTGGGGGTCGCCGGCGGGCAGATCGGCGTACACCGCGCGGAGGACCGAGAGGATGTGCCCGGCCCACTCTCGCAGCGGACGGGGGCTCCGCCGTAGCGCACCCAGCAGCTCGTGGATGGCGCCGGTGAGCCGCGTGAGCATGTCGCGCCGGCCCTCGTCGTCCCCGAGCCAGGTCTCGGGCACAGAGCCGCTCAGGTGCTCGCCCTGATACTCATCAAGAAGCGTGAGCCAGCGCTCGACCGCCTCGGGGGAGAGGCGCCGGGAGATCAGCCATCGCTCGGCGTCGGGGTGGCGGACAAGCGCGGCGAACGCCGGCGAGGAACCCCGTCCCTCCCCCTCAACGAGATCGGCGATGGCGACAAGGAACCGGAGCGGCCCGCTTCGCGCGACGCCGCCCGGGAGGCCCGAAGCAAGGCGGACCGGCACGCCCAGGCGGGCCGCGAGGCGTTCGATGTGCGGGGCGACGTCGGGATCCGGCACGCCGATGGTGGCCTGATCCGGAGCGATGCCGGGGCTCGCGGCCAAGGCCTCGAGGGCGGCCTCGGCCTGGTCGGCGGGCGTGTTGACGATGCGGAGGCAAGCCGGGGGCAAGGCGATCTCAACGCTGGTCCAGGCGCTGGGGGTGACACAGCCGAAGGAGTCGAAGCGGTCGGCAACGGACGGGGGCGCGAAGATCAGGGCGCTGACACGGCCGGGGAGCGCGTCGATGAGACGGCGCTGCGACGTGTTCAGGTCGGCGATGCCCGCAAGCACGACGTGGCGCGGGTGATCGGAGGTTGATTCCGCGAGAGGCCCGGCCCGCGAACGCGCGGAGTGCTCGTCGCACAAGCCAACCTCGGCGAGGACGCGGAGGTAGCTCTCCTGCACGGCCGCGGCGGCGAGCCAGCGGCCGTGGTCGATGAAGCCGGCGCCGTTCTCGCCCCGGCTCGCGCGCTCGGCCACATCGGCGAAACCGAGGCACTCGCCGGCAAGCTCGGTGTGGCAGGAATCCAGGATTGCGCTGAGGCCCGAGAGGACCTCGATTCCGGCGGTGGCGACGAACCCAAGGGCGATACGGGACGCGGTCTCGGCGGGAATCCGACGCAGGGCATGCGACCACGCCAGGGCGCGGGCGACCGGGCCCGCGGGCGGCACCGGAAGCGGGACGTGTTCAGCGACCATCGCCCCGACGGTGAGGATGCGCGGCGGCAACAGGCCCTGCGCCCGGCCCCCCCCTCCCGCCCCTTCGTTTGCTTCGGCATGCTGGACGAGGAGCTCCAAGAGTCGCCGGCCGGCACGGGCGCCGGGAAGGACCACGGTGAAGCCGGAGAGATCCAGATCGCCGGGCGCGCCGGGGGACGACGCGGGCAACTCGGCGAGGAGATAGTCGCGGACCGATTCGAGCATCGGCCGGTCCCATCCAACGAACTCTCTCGCGATCGCCGTACCCACGGACCCCTTCTCTCCCCCCGGAACTCTCAGCGCTTCCCAAGCTTGCGGAGCCTGGCGCTCAGCGGCACGCCCTCGGCGTCGGCCCCGCAGAGGTGCACGCGGATGCCCATCGACTCGGCCATCGCGGCTTTGGCGGCCAAGGCACGGTCCGCGGTGGTGGCGTCGGGGGCGTAGACGACCTGGATGTGGTTGGCTTGGTGGCGGGCCATCATCTGGTCACGGGTGATGCCGTAGAGGACCGCGTGCATGATCGGCCACTGCGGCGTGGTGGACCGCCAGCGGCGCTCGGTCTCCTCGGGCGGGAGCGAGAGCGCCCTGCACCGGCCGAGGTCCATGTGCAGACGCCCGCCGCCCCCCTCGCCGTTGCCGCCCTTGACGAAGATCCGCGACCAGACAACCTCACCGGGCCTGGAGATGCCCTTGATCGTGCCGCCGCCGAGGCGGAAGTACATGGAGGGCTGTCGCTCGCTGGAGGCGCCGGCGTAACCGCCCTCGAAGTGCGAGGGGGGCACGGCACCCGAGATCTCGAAGACCCAGACGTAGTCGGACGTCGTGCCGCTCTGATCGGCATCACCCCATCGCAGGTCGTGGAGCGTGTTGTCGGGCGCGAGGCCCATCGCGGTCCAGACGCGGTCGGTGATCAGGCCGTCGAGGCCGGCGCATTCGTCGACCTCGTTGAAGTGGGTGATGGGGCGGCCGTCGCGGATGAGGCCGCGGGGACCGGTCACCGGCGGCCGGTCGGAGCAGTTGAGGAGACCTTCGGCAAGGTCGCTGGCGGGGCAGAGGTCCTTGAGGCCCTGCTGGTACTGGATGCCGACGGCGTCGCAGCCGAACTCGTCGGCGATGCGGGCGGCGGCGATGTACATGCGGCACTGATGAAGAATCTGGCAGTCGGTGAGGTCGGTGTCTTCGCTGGGGCCGGTGAGGAAGCGCATGCCGCGAGAGTCGAGCCAGGCGCGGACGGCGCGGGCGTCGTCGCCCGAGACCTGGGCCATGGCGTAGTAGAGGGCCGATTGGCTGAGTCGCTCCTTGAAAACACCGGTGGCGTGAAGGAGGTCGTCGGGGATGATGGCGTTGAACATCCCCATGCACCCCTCGTCGAAGACGCCCATGATGGCGGGGCGGTGGCGCAGCTCGGCCGCAAGGGCCTCGCCGAGCTGGCGCTCGCGCTTGGGGAGCGAATCGGAGTCGAGGCGCTGCACGTGCGAGGTGTCGTGCTTGATCCGGCCCTTCGTGGCCCAGCGCTCGAGCTTCTGCATGAACTCGGGGTGGGAGAAGTCCTCGCCCCAGAGGATGGAGTAGTCGACACCGGCCTTCGTCAATGAGCCGCGGAGGTTGAGCACGCCCACCAGACCCGGCCACTGCCCGGACCAGTTCGCCAGCAGCAGGATGGGCCCCTTGTGGCCGGAGAGGCCGATGAGCACGTGGTGGGAGTATTGCCACACGGCCTCGGCGACGACAAGGGGAGCATCGGGATGGATGTGCGCGAAGACATCTCGGCCCTGGCGCTGCGAGGAGATGAACCCATGACCCGATTCCGCCGCCGTCGCCTCGGCACCGCCGGAAACCTCCGCCCGCGCGAGCGACCACCCCAGACGCTCGAATGCCTGCCGGGCCTGGTCCTCCAGTGCCTGCTGGGCCGCCCAGCAGTTGAGATTGGCCGATTCGCGCAGGTCGCCGCTGGCGATGAGGACGGCTGTTCGTTTCGCGACGGGCCGGGGGTGCTCGAGCTTGGGAAGGCGGTACTTGGGCATGGTCGGTCTCTGGGCGCTCCTCCCTGTGCCCCACTGTAAGGGCGCGGCATGCGCCCCGCTCGCGTTCGGCGGGCCTGCGCGCCGCACGCCGCCGTCCTGGCCGCGCTGGTCACCGCTCCCTGCCGATCGCCCTACCGGAAGGCCCTTCGATCACGGCTCACCACCAGCCAGCGCTCGCATTGCCGAGCCGGTCCGGGCGCATTCGTCCGCGAATCGACGGTACGCGGCGTAACGGGCTCGGTACACCGGCGCCCATTCGGCGACTGACATAATGGTGTCAGTGGCCGGGGAGGAACCGCTTCCGGCCCTCGCGGCTTGGGGGGTCTGGCTGCCCTCGCCGGCCATCTCTTGCACGGCCTGTGCGGGGTCGTCGAAGCCTCCTCCGTCGGTGCCGGCGGCGAGAGCGCCCAAGATTGCCGCGCCGAGGGCCGAGCCGTGCTCGGCGGGGTGGACCTGCACCGGTTGCTCGAGGGCGGAGGCGACGATCCGAGCGAAGAGCTTGCTGCGCCGTGGGACTCCGCCGGTCGCGACGAACCTGTCAACGGTGACGCCGCCTTCGCGCAGCGTGTCGACAATCCAGCGGAGGCCGAGGGCCGAGGCCTCGAGCGCAGCGCGGTAGAGATGCTCGGGTCCGTGCTCGAGGCGCACGCCGAGGAATCCGCCGGAGAGCGCGCCGTCCATCAGGGGGGTTCGGCAGCCATTGAACCAGTCCAGGCAGAGGACGCCGCCGGCGCCGGCGGGGACGGCCGCGGCCTTGGATTCGAGCACGCCGAAGTCGGGACCGCCCGTGAGGCGTCGGACGAGCTCGAAGGCGTCGCCCATGGCGGCCTGGCCGGTCTCGTAGCCGTAGAAACCGGGGAGAATGCCGTCCTTCACCACGCCAGCAACGCCCGGGACGAGGCGCTCGACGTTGGAGAGCAGCATGTGGCACCCGCTGGTTCCCATGACCATCACCAACGTGCCCGCTCGGCCGACGCCCGCGCCGGGGACGCCGGCGTGGGCGTCGATGATGGCGGCACTGACGGGAATGCCCGGGCGGAGGCCCAGGCGCGCCGCCATCGCTGCGCAGAGGCCGCTGTCGGCAGCGCGCCGGCCCGGCGCGATCATCCTGCCGGGCATCTTCGTGGCGGCGACCTCGGCCAGGGACGGGTGCACGGCGCGCAGGTATTCCTGCGGCGGATAACCCTCGGCGGCCGACCAGAGTGCCTTGTACCCTGCCTGGCAGGTGGATCGGGCAAGGTCGCTGGCTCCCACGCTGCCGCCAAGCCAGGGCGAACCAACGAGCTGCCACACCAGCCAGTCGCCACCTTCAAGCCACACCTGGGCTTCTTGCGCGGCCGCAGGGGACCGTTCGATCACCTCCAGCACCTTGGGAAAGAGCCACTCGAGGCCGACGATGCCGCCATAACGGGCCAGCCAGGGTTCTTGCCGGTCGCGGGCGATGCGGTTGAGCTTCTCGGTCTGCTCGAGTGCACCGTGGTGCTTCCAGAGCTTCGGCCAGGCGTGGGGGTCGGCGCCGAGCGCCGGGTGAAGCCGGGGCGAGCCTTCGACGCCGGGGCTCTCTCCGGCGGCGAAGCAGCACGGTGAGCCATCCGCGCGGCAGGGGAGTACCGTGCAGCTTGTGAAGTCGACACCGATACCGCCGATCTGATCGGCGCCCGCGTGGGCGGCCGCAACGGCCTGTCGAGTAGCGAGTGAGACCGACTCGATCCAGTTCCAGGGATGCTGGAGCGCGAAGGACGGCGGCAGCCCCGAACTGAACAGCCACCGTGCGGAATCCGACCCGGGGACGATCTGACCGTGCTCGTACTGGTTGACGGCCGAGCCAGCGGTCCGCCCGAGGCGGTCGACCAGAACCGCTCGCACGGACTCGGTCCCGTAATCAAGGCCCAGGAAGAGCGTCGGCGTCGCCATGCGTGATTCTTACCAGAACGGTCCGTGGGCGCCCAGGCGCGGACGCATCCCGCGCGGCGAAACAGCGGTACCACCTTCGACGCGCCCGCGCGTCCCACCCTACAGTTTCCCGGCATATTCGCCGCCCCGCGTTCCCCGCACACCCAACCGGAGAAAGACATGTTCAAGCGTTCGTCAGTCGTCGCCGCGGCTGCAGTCCTGTTCGCCAGCAGCGGCTTGGTGCTGGCCCAGACCGAGAAGGCGCCGACCACCACGACCCCGGCCCCGTCCAAGCAGCCGCAGAAGAAGGGCACAGTCCCGCCCGCCAAGATTCAGCCGGCCGTGAAGCAGCCGGGCGCGGACAAGCAGGCAGAGGTCACGCTGAAGGTCGGCGACAAGGCCCCGGCGTTGACTGTCGACAAGTGGGTGAAGGGGAAGGACGTCAAGGGCTTTGAAAAGGGAAAGGTCTACATCGTCGAGTTCTGGGCAACCTGGTGCAAGCCATGCCGCGACAGCATCCCGCACCTGACGCAGACGCAGCACGATTACAAGGACATCACGGTGATCGGCATCGCCGCAAGCGAGAGCAAGCCGAAGGATGGGGATGCCGACAAGCGGCTCGAGGGCCTCGAGAAGTTCGTGAAGGAGCAGGGCGACAAGATGGACTACCGCGTGGCGTACGACTCCAAGCGCGCCATGAGCGACACCTGGATGACGCCAGCGGGGCAGAATGGAATCCCGTGCGCGTTTATTGTCGATGGTGAAGGGAAAATCGCGTATATCGGGCACCCGATGGAGATGGATGACGCGATCGCGAAACTCGCGACGAAGGGGAAGGCGGAGCCGAAGAAGAAGACGGATAAGAAGAAGTGAGCAGAGAGCAGTGCGCAGAAGAAGCGGGCCCCGGCGCGATGCGCCGGGGCCTTTTTTCGTCAGCGGTTTAGCCGCGTAGCGGCTGAATGGATGGAGGGAGGGCCTATCCTGCGCGCCCGAATGGGGGAATACCCATCGATTTCGGCGCGTTTTTGGTGACGTTCGGTAGACTGACCGGGGGGTTCTGAGCTTTTTGACGCTCAGGGCCCGAGCATCACGTCGTCGTCGCCCTCGGGCGTCTCGTTCCCCTTGATCGGGTCGGCCTGGGTCGGGCGGGTCATGGCGGCGATGATGCGCTCGATCGGGCGGGGGAGCCAGATATTGTCGTTGTTGTCCAGCACCGGGGTCTTCAGCCAGACGACGGAGCCATCGTTGAAGAGGACGCTCTGGCCGCGCCCCTGGTGGTTGAGGGAGTTCTCGAAGGGGTAGATCAGCTGGCCGCGGCGGGCGCGACGGACGACGGGGGAGGCGTCGGAGAGGACGACGACGCGCCCGGTGCTGCTGCTGTTCCAGCTGGGGCGCTGGCTGGCGAACATGCTCTGGTAGGAGTAGGAGACGGCGTCGAGGCAGGTCCAGTCGGCGGCGTCGGCGGAGACGGGCTGGACGCATGCGCCGCGGTTGCCGGGGCAGGCCAAGTCGGAGAGGGTGGCGTGGCTGGTGCGGGTGAGGACGTAAAGATTGGCGGAGTTGGACTGGTCGATCTGGCCGACGTTCCACCAGGGGCTGCCGGCGATGGAGGGGGTCGCCATGGGGAGCCGGTCGCGGTAATCGCCGGCGTAGAGGCTGAAGCCGGCGGCGGCGCCGGACATGTTCGTCTGGCAGGCCAGGCGCCGTGCGTGCTCGCGCACGCCGAGCACCATGGGACCGATCAGGGCGCTGGCGATCAGGAGCAGGGCGGCGACGGACACGAGGTCGCCCAGGCGGACCCTGCCCAGGGCCCACCCGCCGCGCGGCGACTGGATGATCATGCGCTGCTCGTGCTGGTCGACGGCCAACTGGATGCGGGCGAGCGTGCGGTCGATCCGTTGCTCGCGGGCGTCTTCGCCGGCGACGGGGCTTGTGAGAAGGGAGAGGAGCTGGTCGTACCGGCGGGCGCGGTCGCGGATGGCCGCGGGGACGCGGTCGGCATCGAACCCCGCGGCGACGAGCGCTTCGAGGGCGTCCTCATCGTCGGGGACGAGCACGGCCTCGACGCTCTCTGCCGCGTGGAGACGCGCGACACGGGCCAGGGTGAGGTCGATCAGGGTGTCGGGGTCGCTCGCGGAGGGGGCGGAGAGGTCGAGCAGGCCCAGGAGCCTGCACAGGGCGCCCGCGCGGGCGGAGTGCTCGGGGGCGACGCGGGAGGCATCGAGGCCGACCTCGATGAGGGCGTCGAAGACACGGGCGTCGTCGGGGCAGAGCCAGCAGTCGAACTGCTCTTGACGCGCTGGATCGGCGTGATCGTGATTGTCGGGAGATGGGGGAGATTGGGGATGGGTGCTCATGAGTCAGACTGACCTTTTGAGACGACCTTCCACTTGCGAGCAAACGCGGCGACTGCGGCGTGGAGGCGAGACTTGACAGTGCCCAGGGGGATCTCCAGGGCGTCGGCGATCTGGCTGTAGCTCAGACGCTGAAAGTATGCCAAGAGAAGAATCTCCCGCAAGGACCACGGCAACTCATCCACGGCCTGCTGCACGAGACGGGCACGTTCCTCATCGTCGAGCCCGGCGCTCGGGGGTGGGATATCCACCTCCAGAACGTCCACAAATGTCCTGCCGCCCCCGTCGCCACCTCCCCCGGTGTTGATCGGGGCCGAGAGGTCGAGGGTCCTGCGGCGAGAGTTTCTACGCAGGGCATCCCGGGCCTTGTTCGCCGCGATCGTAAAAAGCCATGGTTTGAACCGCCGTTTGGTATCGAACGACTCGGCGGAGAGGTGAACCTGGAGAAAGGTTTCCTGGAATGCGTCCTCGGCGGTGGGACGGCTGCCGGTTAGGCGGACCAGGAAGCGGAGCAGGTCGTCGTGGTAACGCCGGGCAAGGGTGGGGAACGCGCCGGCCTCGCCCGAGCGGTATGCTTCGATCAGTTCTTCGTCGCTTCTCGTATCCACGCTCTCTCCGGCCCATAACCCCACCCCGCCCCACCCCCTTGCTTGACGCCCCCTGCGATCAACGACAGCGTATTTCGCCGCCGCCGCTGCTGATAATCCACCCGAGACAGGCGGCAGGGCGAGGGGACAGTTTACGGCGGCGGCGAGGGGGGCGTTCGGGTCCCCAGGAAGGGGAATCGGGAATGGGCGATCGATGACCTGGCGCGGCGGTTGTCTTTGTTTCGGTCGTTTGTGTCCGCTAGCATGTGGGCCGGGTGGCCGGGATCGCCGGACGGGCGGTTTTCATGCGGGGGTGGGGGGCGCTTCGCGAAAGGTCGAACTGCATGGGTGTTCCGCTGAGCCAGATGTGGACGGTCGCGAGCTACGTTCTGGGGCAGCGTCTCCGGAGGAACAAGCGGTACCCGCTGGTGCTGATGCTGGAGCCGCTCTTCAGGTGCAACCTGGCGTGCGCAGGGTGCGGGAAGATCCAGTACCCGGCGCATGTGCTGAAGCGGCAACTGACGCCGGAGCAGTGCTTCGCGGCGGTGGACGAGTGCGGGGCGCCGATGGTGTCGATCCCCGGGGGCGAGCCGCTGCTGCACCCGCAGATCCGGGAGATCGTGGAGGGGCTGGTCGCGCGGAAGAAGTACATCTACCTCTGCACCAACGCGCTGCTGCTGAAGGAGAAGCTGGAAGCCGGGTGGTTCAAGCCCAGCAAGTACCTGACCTTCAGCGTGCACATGGACGGGCAGGAGGAGCACCACGATTTCGCAGTGTGCCGCGAGGGGACGTACGCGGTGTCGGCGGAGGGGATCAGGCTGGCGGTGGAGATGAGGTTCCGGGTGACGACGAACACGACGCTGTTCGACGGGGCGGACCCGGGATCGGTGCGGAAGTTCTTCGATGAGATGATGGAGCTGGGCGTGGAGGGGATGATGGTCTCGCCGGGGTACGCCTACCCGAAGGCGCCGGACCAGAAGAGCTTCCTGGGGGAACGCAGGAAGACGAACCTGCTGTTCGAGATGATCCTCTCGAACAGGAAGGAAGGCTGGCGGTTCAACCAGTCGCCGCTGTTCCTTGAGTTCCTGATGGGGAAGCGCGAGTACGAGTGCACGCCGTGGGGGAACCCGACGTTCAACATCTTCGGGTGGCAGAAGCCGTGCTACCTCCTGCAGGACGGGTACACGGACACGTTCAAGGAGCTGATCGAGGAGACGGCGTGGGAGGGGTACGGGCGCGCGAGCGGGAACAAGGCGTGCCAGCAGTGCATGGTGCACTGCGGGTACGAGCCGTCGGCCGTCGACCACACGTTCTCTTCCGTGGGCGGGATGTTCTCGACCGTGAAGGCGATGCTGGCGGGGAGGTACCGCAGCACGCAGGCGGCGGCGCGGCTGGAGGAGGAGGCGAAACGCCCGCACGGGCCGCTGGTGCAGCTGGGCATCCAGGTCGAGGCGAAGCCGCTGGCGGAGTCGGTGAGCGCGGCGTAGCGGGGCGGCGGGGGGGCGGTCGGCGGCGTCGGCCAGGCGGGCCGGCCGTGGAGTCCCCATTGGACTCGCTGAACACCAAGGCGCAGCTGCTGGCGGAGATCGAAGCTCTGCACGTGCGGCTGCGCGAGCAGCACGGCACGATGCCCGGGGAGGCGGTGCTCTCGACGGTACGCGTGCCCGCGCCGTTTCGTGAGCCGTTCCTGAAGGCCCAGGAGTATGTCGCCCGGTACTTCGCGGACAGGGTGGAGGATCCGACGCGGAGCACGATCTCGATCTCCGGGGAGCGGTACATCCTGGTGCGGGCGGCGTCAATGTCGGTCGAGTTCTTCGACATGGTGACGTCGCTGTACAAGGACCAGGGGCCGAAGGAAGCCCGGGCGGTGACGAACAACCTGCTGTTCGACCTGGCCCACGCGATCGGCAAGGCCGACGCGAAGAGCTTCCACGCGCGGATGGGGGTGACCGACCCGATCTCCCGCCTGTCGGCGGGGCCGATCCACTTCGCCTTCTCCGGCTGGGCGTTCGTGGAGATCCATCCCGAGTCGTCGCCGACGCCGGACGAGGGCTACTACCTGATCTACGACCACCCGTTCTCGTTCGAATCGGACGCGTGGCTGAAGAGCGGCCGGCGGAGCGAACGGCCGGTGTGCATCATGAACTGCGGGTACTCGTCGGGGTGGTGCGAGGAGTCGTTCGGGCTGCCGCTGGTGGCCGCGGAGGTGCGGTGCGTGGCCTGCGGGGACGCGCATTGCCGGTTCATCATGGCGCCGCCGTCGCGGATCGAGGAGCACATCGCAAGGTTCCACGAGCGGGCGCGCGGCGGGGCGGGGGGGACGGGAGGGGGGGGCGCGCCGAGGGGGACGCGGCGGGCGGGGGCGATCGTGCCGGAGTTCTTCCAACGGAAGCGGCTGGAGGAGGCGCTGCGCGAGGCCAACGCGGGCCTGGAGGAGCGGGTGGCCCGGCGGACGGAGGACCTCGAGCGGGCCAACCGGGCCCTGCAGACCGAGGTGGCCGAGAGGGTGCGGGCGGAGCGTCAGCAGGCCTCGCTGCAGCGGGAGCGCGACGAGCTGCTCGAGCGCTTGCAGCTCCAGCTCAACCTGATGCCGATCGGGTGCATCCTCAACGACGCGCAGATGCGGTTCACCTACAGGAATCGCGCGGCGCAGCACATCTTCGGCTATCGGTTCGAGGAGGTCGTGGGCAGGCACCCCAGCGAGCTCATCATCCCGGCGAGCGCGCAGGACGACGTCGCGGCGATCTTCCGCCGGGTGGCGCGCGGGGAGACGGTGGCGCCGGTGATCGGCGAGAACAGGACACGGGACGGCCGGATCATCATCTGCGAATGGCACAACACGCCGCTGCACCGGCCCGACGGCGAGATCATCGGGGTTATGTCGATGGTGCAGGACATCACGGAGCGGCAGCAGGGCGAGCAGCGGCAGACGCTGCTGATGCGGGAACTGGACCACCGCGTGAAGAACACGCTGGCGTCGGTCCTGTCGATCCTGGACAACACCGTGACGGATGCGCCCAGCCTGGCGTCGTTCCGCGACAGCTTCCGCGGCCGGATCCTGGCGCTGGCGCGGACGCACGAGGCGCTGGCTCATGGCCGGTGGTCGAACGTGGACCTTGCGGAGATGATCCGATCGACGCTCGAGCCCTTCTCCCGCGACGGCGGGCCGGCGTTCACCCTCTCCGGCCCCGTGGCCGCGCTCCCATCGGAGGCGGCGATCGCGGTGTGCATGTCGCTGCACGAGCTGGCGACGAATGCGGCGAAGTATGGGGCGCTCTCGGTGCCGCAGGGGAGGATCGAGATCGTCACCCGGTACGACGCCGATGATGCAGGAAGGCCGGCGCTGGAGCTGACATGGAGCGAGGACGCCGGTCCGGCGGTGAGCCCGCCGACACGGCAGGGCTTCGGCATCACGCTCATCCATGGGATGATCTCCCACGAGCTGGGCGGGCGCGTGGAGTTTGAGTTCCCGGCGCGGGGGCTGGTCTGTAGAATGGTCCTGCCTCTTACCGGAAGGGAGGGCCTATGACCGCCGACACCGCGGGTTCGCCGGGCAGTGCGCCCGGGCGGGCGCTGCGGATCCTCATCGTCGAGGACAACTTCCTCGCGGCCTGCGCCATGAGCGACCTGATCCGCAAGTGGGGGCATCAGGTCGTCGGGCCGGTGGCGTCGGTGACGGACGCGTGCCGCCTGACGGAGGAGGGGCGTCTGAACGGGGCGATCCTCGACGTCAATATCCGGGGCGGGTCCAGCGCCGAGGTGGCGAGGCTTCTGGACGAGAAGCACACACCGTTCTTCTTCGTCACGGGGTACGCCAGCCCCAGCGTGCTGCCCGACCCCCTCTCCAAGCGATGCTGCCTGCGCAAGCCGGTGGACGAGAGGGTGCTGAGGAGCACGATCGACCAGGAGTTCCAGAGGCGGGAGGAGTAGAGGGGCGGGGGTCTGGGCGTTCACGGCTGCGGCGCGGCGAGGAGGTCCTCGGCCTCTTTCAGTGATGGGGTGCCTGTTGGTCGGCCCCCGAGGCCAAGTTGCAGGTCCGGGGCGCCTGCCGCTGAGACGGCGCTACCCCGGGGCTACACTTTCGAAATGACCGAGATCATTTTTCTTGTCGAGGAAGACCCCGAGGGCGGCTTCACCGCCGCCGCCGTGAGCGCTTCCATCTTCACGCAGGGCGATGACATGGATTCGCTCAAGGCCAACGTGCGGGACGCCGTGCGCTGCCACTTCGACCAGGGCGCGGGGCCGGGGCTGATCCGCCTGCACTGGGTGCGGGACGAGGTCATCGCGGCATGAAGCTGCCGCGGGATGTGCACGGCGCCGACCTGGTCCGTGCGCTCGCGAAACTCGGCTACCAGCCGACCCGTCAGGCGGGCAGCCACATCCGCCTCACGACGACACGCGGCGGGGGAGCACCACATCACGATCCCGGCGCATGACCCGGTCAAGATCGGGACGCTCGCATCGATCGTGCGCGCGGTAGCCGAGCACTCGGGGACGACCCGCGAGGCGGTCATCCGGGAGCTGTTCTAAGCAGTGCCACCGCCCGCACGCTACCTCAACAACCGCCGCCGCCCCGGCGGCGAGTAGATCACCCGCGCCGTGCCGATGATCATCCCGCGCGCCACGGCGCCCGCCTGATGGCCGCCCGCGCCGGGGTCGCTCCAGTACCGCGAGTCATTCGACCCCTTTTTATCCCCGAGCACGTAGAACTCGTCCGGGCCCAGCGTCATCGGCGAGCCCTCCCCGCCGCGGCACAGAGATCCTCGCCCCAGGAAGGAGAGGGGCGTGCTGTCGTACGACAGCCATGAGAGCGCCGCGGGCTTGGGGGCGAGCCGCCCGTTGACGTACACCTCGCCGGCCCGCAGCTCGACCGTTTCGCCCGGAAGCCCGACGAGGCGCTTGACGACGACCTGGTTCGGCTCGGACGGCAGTCGGAACACGGCGATATCCCAGCGTCCCGGGAAGAGCGTGCGGTCGGCCATGAACCGGTCGCCCGCGCCGAGCGTCGGCTCCATCCCGTTCGAGTACAGAAGGTGGTACGTGTCGTACACGGTCCGCCTGAGGGCGAGGCTGTAGCCGATGCCCATCGCCCCGTTGATCGCGGCGTAGACGCCGACGACCGCGAGCGATCGTCCCCACGTCGCCCGCGCGGCCCACCTCACGGCCATGAACGCCGTCACGAACACCGCGAGCATCAGCGCAAGCAGGCCGATGAGCAGCGGCGCCGGCGCCGAGGGCGCCCAGACCAAGCCGAGGTAGACCGCCGCGCCCAGCAGCTGCAGGAGCACGCCCACCGCCAGCGCCCGGCGCCATGAGGCGTTCCTGGCGCGGCAGATCCACGCCGCGCCGCGGATGCAGCACCCGGCGAGCAGCCCGCACACGATGAGTACGGGGGCGAGGAGGCCGAGATAGAGCCAAGGGGGCATGGGAGAATCCGCGAGCGAAGGAGTACGCAGGATACCGCCAGCGCGCCCTTTTTTTTGCGCGGGGGGCATGATGGCGATGGGGCGTCTGTTTGCCGGCCCCCGAGGCCACCGACCTGGTGCCACGAGCGAACTCTGGAGGTTCCCGCCACCCGCCGGTGTGCCAAGTTGTTGAAGGAGAGCTGCTCATCGGGGCCCACCTGCATTGGAGCCGCACTTATCGGTTAGGCTCGTACTTATGGCCGAGCCCCCAGCAACCGTCGCTCCGCCGGAGCAACGCTGCCCGGAGTGCGGCTGGCGCAGCTCGCTCCCGCCCGCCCGCGTGCGCGAGCTGCGCACGTCGCGCCGGTCGCTCCGCGCGGCGCACGCGCCCACCGTGGTCGTCGCGCTCGCCCTGGCCGCTCTGGCCGTCTGGCTCTGGGCCGGGCGCACACCGTACATCCTGGGCGGCTTCACCGGCGACAAGATGATCTACCCCGGGGTGTCGGGCGCGGACCTCGAGCGCGTCGCGGCGGGTGATCCGCTTACGCCCGGCGGACCGCCCGATGAGTTGCTCGGGCGGCTGCTCGCGGCTATCGAGCGCCCCGACGACATCTACTTCGAGCCGGGGAACCACGGCGTCAGCGTCGGCTTTATCCGCCCGGGTGGATCATGGTCGGAAAGGCGCGAGATCGGCTGGCCGCTGACCGTCTTCGATCGCTCGCGCCTGGTCCACTACACCGATCTCTTGCAGAAGCAGGGGTTCGAGGCCGCCGTCACGGACGAGGGTCTGCCGCCGATCACGGATTGGTCCTTTCCGGCCGATGCGCGGCGAATGCCGCGGAGCTGGCGGTGGCGGATCGCGGGGGAGACCCTCACGCTCCGCCCGGCGCCGGAGCAGACCGGGGGGAAGCCGACCATGATGAGGATCTCGGTGGGGGCGCTCGCCCCGCTTGCGGCCTCGCTGTCGTTGGCTGGTTCCTTCCACGGTGGTGTCTCGCGCTGATCGGTCGGATCCGCCGCCGGCGGTTCCCGGCGGCGTGCGTCCGCCTTGTGCAGCGGGTGAGCGTGGCGGGCGTCGCGCTCCTCCTGGCGCTCGCGAACGGCATGTCGGTGAGGGACACCGAGACCGCGCCGCGCGGCAATGGGTCCAACCTCACACAGGCGATGACCAACAACGGGCCGATCTTCTGGATGCGCGAGGGATTCGGGAGGCTGACGCTCCGGCTATCGGCGCTCCAGGGGCTGCGGGGTTCGGCCGGCGCCGACAGCACACTCGCCCGCGATATCCTCGCGGTTGCACCGAGGCCCGCGCCCTTGTCCGACCGGTTTCTCTCGGCGGCGCTCGAGACCGAATCGCTGCTGTACCGCAATGACGGCCAGAGGCTGAACGCGTACCTGCCGGTGGTGTGGCTGCGGCGCGACGTGTATTGGCGGCGGCTGGACTTCGACGTGCCGGAGCCGATCGCCACGCCGCGAGAGACGAGCCTCCGGTTCGTCTCGCGACGGTTGCTGCTCACGATCGCCCCTGGAGACCCGGCGCGCCCGGCCTTCCGGGCGATGGTGAACGTCGACTCGCTGTCGCTGGTGGTGATGATGCTGTGGGCGCTGGCGATGGCCGTCACGGCCATCCGCCGGCTGGTCGAGGCGCGAATCGGACGCCGCCGCCGCGCGCGGGGCCGCTGCCCGTGCTGCGGGTACGCCATGACCACCGTCACGCCTTGAAGACACCGAGCGGGTGTGTCCGGCCTGCACGCTCGCGGCTGCATCAGACTATGTCGCCGACGATGCGGTCGAAGCGGACGCCGCGGCCGGGGCCGAAGCGTGCCAGACCGTCGGCGCGCAGGCCCGGCGCGACGTTGGTGAGGTAGTGGTCGAAGCTCTGGCGTGTGTCGAAGACGTACTGGGTCAAGACTCGCGTGGAGCCGGCCGCCGGGGCGCCGGGATGGCTGGGCGGGAGGTCGTCGGTGAGACGGACGATCATGGATGAGCCGGCCCCGCCGGCGACAACGGCGTCAACGTGGCCGCCCTGCAGCCACTGGATGTACTCCCGGGCGGTGCGGTCGTCGGGCAGGGTTGCGAGGACCTGATAGCAGATACGGCTCATCGCTGGAGCGTAGGGGAAGGTGGGATTTCCCGCTGTTCGGTCGATCCCCCGGGACATCGACCCGAAGACGGGTCGATGGCACGCCGGATGGACATGCTCGACGGACCCTCGCGGGCGATCAAGGATGGGGCGTGATCGCGATGATGGTGATCTCGCCCGTGGGGGGGGCGGGCCCGTAGCACCAGAAGAGCCGGTAGGCACCCGGTGTTCGGTTCTGCACGTACGCCTCGAAGACCTTGGTCTTCTTGTCGAACGGGTTCTCGATCGAGTGGAACTCGTGCGTCTTCAGCCCCGGGTGCCTGGGGTTCTCAAGCATCAGACGCACGCATTTCTCCGCCTGCTTGAACAGCCCCTCGGCCTTCGAGGCCTTCGCTTTTCTATTCCTGCGGCGATTCTCCAGCGACGCCGCGGCCGCCGCCTGGAGTGCGCGGTAGTTCGTGTCCGCCTCGTCGGTCCATCGCGCGGCGAAGGGCATCAGTCGTCCTGGAGCTCGCCGGCAAGCTCGGCCGCGCCCGCGAGGTCCGGCCCGCCCTTGGCGAACTTGCCGCCCCTGGCCTGCTTGAGGCCGCGCCGGACCGATGCGAGGGCGCCCTGGTTCTCGTAGAGCCACGCCTCCCGCTCGGGAATGACGCGGGCCGGGCGGAGCACCAGCGCATCGCCGTGGCGCTCGACGATCATGGTGCGGTTGGCGAACCCCTCACCGAGGGAGATGCGGCCCTTGGAGTCGGTGTGCTTCGTGGAAGTGCTGAGCCTGGCCATACCCAAGTATCGCCCACATTCCCACTGTGGTCAAGTGGGAATGTGGGAATGTGGATGGGCCGGGCGCAGGGAAATGGGGTGTGCCGACAACGGCACAAAAATATTCCGAACATTTGCTTGACAAACCGGTCGAAGACCGTATATTGACCGAACCATGGTCCGGGCCGTCCCGACATCCCCTCCCCCTCCACTCGATGACGCGACCGCGCCACGCGGCGTGCGGAGCGAAGACCCCGGGCAGAAGCCCGGAGCCACGGAGTTCCTCCAGGCCTTCCTCGACTCGGGCCTCTCCCTCCCCGCCCTCGCGGCCAAGTTCAACCTCGACCCCATCCAGCTCCTCAACCTCGCCTCCAGCCCCGACATCCAGCCCCACCTTGAGGCCATCGAGAAGCTCGCCGAGCTTCGCCACCGCGCC
>JBGPJM010000070.1:0-20369 GCA_041485385.1 Phycisphaerae bacterium
CGAGGCCGAGCCGTACTACCGCGAGGCGCTGGAAAAGCGCCGCCGCGTGCTGGGCGACGAGCATCCCGACACGCTGACCTCGATCAGTAACATGGGCAACCAGCTGCAGGAGCAGGCCAGGCTGACCGAGGCCGAGCCGTACTGCCGCGAGGCGCTGGAAAAGCGCCGCCGCGTGCTGGGCGACGAGCATCCCGACACGCTGATCTCGATCAACAATATGGGCAACCTGCTGAAGGCGCAGCGCAGGTTGGCCGAGGCCGAGCCGTACTACCGCGAGGCGCTGGAAAAATCCCACCGCGTGCTGGGCGACGAGCATCCCCTCACGCCGATCTCGATCAACAACATGGGCGCCCTGCTGCACGATCAGGGCAGGCTGGCCGAGGTCGAGCCGCTCTACAAGCGGGCGCTGGCGATCTATGAGAAAGCCTTCGGTCCGGACCACCCCGAAGTGCTGAGGACCAAAGGCAATCTCGCCGCGCTGTACTGGACGCAAGGCAAACTCGACAAGTCGGTCCCCTTGTTCGAAGAGGTTCTCAAGGGGCAAGAGGCGAAACTCGGGCGGCAGCACCCCGACACGCTCAGGAACGTGGCGAACCTGGGCGTGAACTACAAGGATGCGGGCCGGCTCGCCGAAGCCATCCCGCTGCTCGAGGAGGCGTACCGGGCCTCGAAGCAGTACCCGCAGTTGGGCTTTGTAGGATCGCAACTACTCGACGCCTGCACCAAAGCCGCCGACCCATCCAGGCCGGAGAGCACCGCCAGGGTCGTGGCCCTGATGCAGGAGTTGCTCGGCGCTGCACGCGCCAAACTTCCCAAGGACAGCCCCGAACTGGCCGGGCAACTTGCTCAGTTCGGCCTGCCGCTGCTCACGCTCAAGGCGTGGGATGAGGCCGAGCCGCTGTTCCGCGAGTGCCTGGCGATCCGTGAGAAGAACCAGCCCGATGCCTGGACGACATTCAACACCAAGTCGCTGCTGGGCGGGGCGCTGCTGGGCCAGAACAAACTCGCAGAGGCCGAGCCGCTGCTCCTCGACGGCTACCGGGGGATGAAGGAGCGCGAGGCCGCCATCCCGCCGCCGGGCAAGGTGCGCATCCCCGAAGCCCTCGAACGCCTCGTGCGGCTCTACGAGGCCAAGGGCAATGAAACCGAGGCCGCGGCGTGGCGGAGCAAGCTCGAAGCCGCGCGGGCCGAGCAGGGGAAGCCCGATGCGAAGGGAGACGGGCGATGACACACAGCGCTGAGCAGTTTCGCGCCGACCCGTCCCCTCTGCGCCCCGGCGGGGCGCAGGGTTGTGGCGAGGGAGGGTGCGTCCCTCGACGCACCGTTCCTCGACGCGACACATCTGAGCGTGCTCCATCGGAGCCGTGGCCCTGACATGATTGTCCCCGCGTTCTGACTGGTAGCGGCATCGTTCGCCGCGTGAAACAGATCGGCGCGAACCGATCGCGGAGAGTCCCTGCGCCGCTGTCGCGGCGCGGGAAAGTGCAACCCGCAACGAACCAAAGGAGATTCGCATGGCAACTCGATTCATGTACAAGGCCCTGTTGACCGCAGTACGGAACACAGTCCTGATGAGTTTCGCGGTGGTCACTACGTTGGCCACATCGACCCCCGCGAGGGCCGACGTCGTCACCGACTGGAACGCGATCATGCAGGCGACCGTAACGGCGCCGCCGACCAACCCGTTCTTCCAAGCGCGCTGGGGCGCGATCGTGCAACTCGCCGTCTTTGAGGCGGTCAACACGATCGAGGGGGATTACGAACCGTACCTCGGAGCCATCGCCGCGCCGGCTTGGGCCTCGCCCGATGCCGCGGCCATTGCCGCCGCCCATCGCACCCTGGTAACCCTGCGCCCGGGCAGCGCCGTGGCCCTCGACGCCTTGCGGGCCGCGTCGCTCGCGGCGATCCCGGACGGCCCGGCAAAGGATGCCGGCATCGCGGCCGGCGAGGATGCCGCGGCCGCCATGCTCCTGCTCCGCGCCGACGATGGCTGGAATGCCGTCGTCCCCTACACGCCGGGGACCGAGCCTGGCGACTGGCAGCCGACGCCGCCGGCATTCGCGCCGGCCATCCTGCCCGGCTGGGGCCAGGTGACCCCGTTCGGTCTGGAGAAGGGCTCGCAGTTCCGCCTGCCGCCGCCCCCCGCGCTCCACACCGGCAAGTACGCCAGCGACTACAACGAGGTCAAGCTCGTGGGCCGGATCGACAGTCCTTTCCGCCCGCAAGACCGCACCGATGTCGCGCGCTTCTATGCCGCGACCACCCCGGTGCAGGCGTGGAACTCGGCCGCGCGCCAGGTCAGCGCCGCGCAGGACAACACGCTCTCGGAGAACGCGCGGACGTTCGCCCTGCTGGCGATGGCCATGTGTGACGGCTCGATCGCGGTGTTCGAGACCAAGTACCACTACAACTCCTGGCGGCCGGTGACCGCGATTCGGGCAGGCGACAGCGACGGCAATGCACATACCGACCCGGATCCGGACTGGCTCCCGCTGATCGCCACCCCGGCGTTCCCGGGCTACGCGTCGGCGCACGCGACTCTGTCCGGCGCCGCCCGCGCGGTGCTCGAGCGGGCCTTCGGCAAGGACGGCCATGCCATCACCCTGACCCATCCCGGACTGCCGGAGATCGTGCTCCACTACACCGCCTGGGACGAGATCACCGACGACATCGATGACGCCCGCGTTTACGGCGGCATCCACTTCCGCATCGACCAGGAAGCGGGGGCCCATCAGGGACGCCAGATCGGCTCGTACATCCTCCGGAACTATCTGCGCTCGGTGGATGAACTCGACGACTTCGATGATGGGGAGTGAAGTCGGACGCGCTTGACGCCCGCAGGGCGGGTGGCACTGAGATCCCACCGTGCCACTGACTTGCGGTTCCTCCGAAAGTCAGTGCGGCGACCAGCGTCCACCGCATCGAGAAGAATTGCCCCAGCCCGACGCGCCCAAGCGCGCGATCCGGCGGAGCCGTCACCCTGATCTGGATGTTCCCGTGTTCTGACAAGGAGCGGGGAACGGTTCCCCGCGTGAAACAGATCGGCGTGAGCCGATCTCGGAGAGTCCCGGCGCCGCTGCCGCGGCGTGGGAAAGTGCAACGAGACATTGAACCAAAGGAGAACAGCATGGCAACTCGATTCATGTACAAGGCCCTTCCGGCCGCAGCGCTGGGCATCGCTGTGAGCCTCTTGCTCGCAGCGACGCCTGGCCAAGGCGTCACCACCACCATCCTCTCGGGGCCGGTGGCGTTCGACGAAATCCACGCCATGAGCAACACCCCCCAACACACGGCTGTGATCAATACCAGGGGGTCCTCTCATGTCTACTTCGTGAACAATCTGATCGCACCCGGGGGGCACACCGGCTGGCACTCGCACCCCGGTATCTCCTTCGTCACGGTTCGATCAGGCACCGCGACCGAGTATCACGGCGATGATCCCAACACGCCGCACGTCTACCCCGCGGGCTCCGGTTTCGTGGAGGAAGCGGGACGCGTGCACCTCATCCGCAATGAGGGAAACACCAACCTGGAGTTGGTCGCTTTCCAGCTCATTCCGTTCGGCGCGGTGAGGCGGATCGACGCACCCGCACCTTAGACACTCTCTGTTCTAGGTGGTCGAACAAAGTGCGGCCGGCGGGGTCCACGCTGCCAAGCAAGGCGGGTGGCACTGAGATCCCACCGTGCCACTGACTTGCGGTTCCTCCGCAAGTCAGTGCGGCGATATGCGATCGTTCCAATCCCACGTCCACGCACTGAGATCGGAGGAACCGATCTCAGTGGCACGAAGTCAATGCCACCCGCCTCCGAAGCCCCGAAGAACCTTTACACGCAAGGAGTACGCATCATGTTCACACGTTCCAAGCACATCGCACCAAGGGCGATCGTCCTTCTGGCCGCGATCCTGACGACCGCAGCGCTGGGCATCGCACTGCCGGTGTCAGCCCAGACCAGCACGCTCTTCGACCCCGTCGGCGACACCCATTTGCACGCTCCAGCATTCCAAGACGTCGTTTTTGGCCGGATGACGAAGACGGCAAGTGGAGACTTCCATTTGCTCATGGAAATGGCAGGTCCCGTACCCGTCAATCCACCCATGCCACCACCTGCACGCTCAGAAATTTGGTGGGCGTGGGGCTTCAACTTAGACCCCACCACATCTCCTCGGGGTTGGCCTCAACAAGCGGCCATTGGCGTTGGACTGCCGGCGGAATTCGTTGTTATCGTTAGCTGGGATGGCACCGAATTCGCGGGAACCGCAGTCGACAGGAGGCCTCTTCTTACTGGCGGAGAGGCGATCTTTACCCCTGTCTCATTCAGCATCAACGGCACGATCGTTGAAGCAGATCTGCCTTACGCGCTGATCGGCGATGTCCCCCCAAGCTTCGTATGGGACACCTTTATATGGGACTGGGCAGCTCCAGTTGGGTCAACACCAGCTTTCGTTTACGTTGATGTTGCCTTCGCAATTTTTAACCCCTGACCACCAGCGCTGGAAGGCGGGTGGCACTAGCTAGCTTTTCTCAAAATCTCTCGACCCATCTCAAAATCTCTCGACCCTTCTCGTCCCCTGTTCCACACACCCCGCCTCCCCCTCCCCGCGCCCCTCTTCTCTTCTGCTCACTGCTTTCTGCTCACTGCTCACTTTTCAGGTCCCACCCCAACCGAGCAACCACTAACCAACACAACTCCGTACTCCACAACAACTTACATCAAAAGCACCCCAAAAAAGAACCTCAAAAAACCCCGAAAACCTCAAAAAACCTCGCCGAACCTCAAAAAACCCCTATGGAACCTCAAAAAACCTACCCCGAACCTCAAAAAACCTCGCGAAACCTCCGCGCTACCGGATGAACATCACCCACACCACCACCAGCACCGGCAGCAGGATCCCCGCCGCCAGCCCCAGGTACCCCAGGAACGACGGCATCCGCATCCCGCTCGCCTCCGCGATCGACTTCACCATGAAGTTCGGCCCGTTCCCGATGTACGTCATCGCCCCGAACAGCACCGCCCCCAGCGAGATCGCCTCCAGCAGCACCTGCCCCCTGAAGTGCACCACGGCCCCGTCCGCGTGCACCACGTCGTACGTGTTCCGGATGAACCGCCCGATCCCCTCCGCATCCAGCGGCAGGTGCAACACGCCCAGCGCCGCCTGCAGGAAGTTCAGGTACGTCGGGGCATTGTCCAGCACCGCCGACAGCGCCCCGGTCCCGTAGTAGAACTGCGATGGCGACTCCAGCCCCAGCCCCGCGGCGTTGGCCGCCAGATACCCCAGCGCCGGGATCATCGTCAGGAAGATGCCCACGAACAGGAATCCCACCTCCTTCACCGGATCGAAGCTGAACGCGTTGGTGTGGTGGATCGAGGGCCGCGCCAGTTGGTACGCCGCGCAGGCGATCACCACCTGCACCGTCGCCCCCACCGGCACGCCCTCCAGCCCGAAGGCGCTCTTGAGCAGGGGATCGATGAACACCGCGCCGACGATAAGCACAAGGCAGATGGCCGCCGGAAGCCCGGAGACCAGCGGCGTCCGGTGCTGCGGGTCGAACACCGCGTTGGGGAGGGGGGGGCGGCGCAGCTCGATGTGCTCGGGCCGGATCCCCGGAATGGGCGCGTGCTCCTGGGACGGCGCCAGGTGGTCGACCCGCGCCGGGCCGATCCGCGTGTCGATGATGAAGAACACCCCAAGCAGCATCCCCACGCACGCCAGCCACATCGGCCACATGTGCTCGACGGTCCAGAAGAACGGCACGCCCTTGAGATACCCCAGGTACAGCGGCGGATCGCCGATGGCCGTCAACGACCCCGCGCAGTTGGAGACGATGAAGATGAACAGCACGACGTGGATCGGCCGCAGCCGCCCCTTGTTCATCCGCATGAACGGCCGGATCAGCAGCACCGAGGCGCCCGTCGTGCCGACGAGGTTCGCCAGAACGGCGCCGACAGCCAGCAGCGCGGTGTTGGCAAGCGGCGTGGCCCGCCCGCGCACGTCGATGAGAATGCCGCCCGAGACGACGTACAGGCCCCCGACCAGCGCGATGAAGCTGTAGTACTCAAGCACGGCATGGAGGACGGCGTGCCGCCCGTATTGACCGAAGGCCGTCACGTAATAGCCCGCGACCAGGGCCCCCAGGAGGAACGCAAAGTCAGGGAAGTGCCGGTGCCAGAATCGCTGGCTGATGAACGGCATCAGCGCGATGCTCGCCAGCAGCAGCACGAAGGGCCCGCACAGCACCAGCGGGATGGCCGGCGCGCCGTGCGCATCGGCTGCCAACGACTGGGGGAGGGGGGGCGCGCCGGCCTCCGGCGCGCGCGAGTCCGACCAGGGGAGCGTCCCTCCGTCGGGCAGACGCTCGATCGGCGCGCCGTCCGGAGGGATCTCCTTCACGCGCGGCAGGGTGTGGACGGAAGGATGCCCGGCAGGCGTTGCCGGAAAGGGGGATGCGAATGCCAGAACCAGACCGAGCAGGCAGCCGACAAGCGCGCTCAGGATCCAGCAGGGTGGACCATGAAAGCCGCGGGCGTTGTTCGCGCTCGTCCGGGTCATTGTGCAGGTGCGGACCGATCAGGGCGACGGGCGCGCCGGCGGATGACGGCGGCAATCGCCAGGGCGCCGAGGCAGGCCAGGAGAATGCCCGCCGCGTTGGCCGCGTAGTCGTCGAACCCCGCGTGCCGTTGAACAATCGGGATGGCCTGGCTCCCCTCGTCGATCGCGGCATACACCAGCGCCACCATCCCGGCCCGGGCAACCGACCCCGGGCGCCCGGGCGCCCCGAGGTACGCCGTGCAGATGAGCAGCACGGTCCAGAGGCCGAACGCGCAGATGTGGATGAGGATGTCGGTCCGCTCGATGCCGATCGAGGGGACCTCCAGCCGAGGCCAATGCGTCCCGACGAAGAGGATGACCGCGTAGATCCAGAAGGCCCAGCGCCGCGCCCGCTCCGACGGAATCCGCGATGGCGGGAGCGGCCGAGCGGGCAGGGGCGGCCGAGGGCGGGGGGGGGGAGGGGGAGGAGGGGGGGCGCTCACGCCGGTTGCTCGGCCTGGGGGTGCGCCGTGGCGACTGTAACAATGCCCGCCCCGGCGCCGTGCTCCGGTCGCGCCGCGTCGAACTCGTCGGGGGCAGTGGCCGCGCCCTCGGCGCGCCGGGCGAGGAAGCGGTCCCACTCGGAGATGATCCTCTCGGCGAGCTCGAGATAGTCGGCCGCGCCCGGGCAGGCGGGCGCGTAGTCGAAGATGGTCTGGCCGAAGCTCGGGCACTCGGCCAGCTTGATGTTGCGGCGGACGGGCGGCCGGTAGACCCGCGCCGAGCGCCACGGGGGAGGAGGGCTCTGTATGCGGGCGGCCTCGAAGAACGCGTCCAGGTCGGCGACCACCTCGCGCGTGTGCGTCGTGTTGGCGTCGTGCATGCAGAGGATGACGCCGGTCACGCGGAGCCGCGGGTTGGCCGACCTGGCGATGAGGCCAACGGTCTCGAGGAGTTTCCCGACTCCCTGGAGGGCCAGGAAATGCGCCTGCATGGGGATGAAGACCTCGCGCGCGGCGCACAGGCCGTTGATCGTGAGCAGGCCCAGGGACGGGGGGCAGTCCAGGAGGATGACGTCGAGGCCGCCGCCCATCGCGTCGTCGGATTCGGCGCGGGCGCTCACGGCGTCGAGCACGGCGCGGAGGCGAGACCGCCGGTCGGTCTCATCGGCGAGCTCGGTCTCGAGCGCTGCCAGGTCGGTTTCGGCCGGGATGAGCCAGAGGTTCGGGCGGACCTGCATGGGCGTGTGCCGGTGGGCTAGGGCGGGGTCGAGGAGGAGGTCATACATGGACGGTCCGCCCTCCTCGCGCCCGGGCGTGACGCCCAGGTGGAGCGTGGCGTGCGACTGGGGATCGAGGTCGATGACCAGCACGCGCCGGCCCAGGCTGGCCATGCCGGCGGCCAGGTTGACGGTGGTGGTGGTCTTGCCGACGCCGCCCTTCTGGTTCATGAGGGCGATGGTGCGGACAAGCTTCGCGGCCGGGTCGGGCATGGGGGGAGTATAAGGGCAGCGCAGCGGACCAGCGGACGGGCCGAGCGACAGCGGAAGGAGACAGCGCCCGGCGCTGATGCGTCAGGCCTTCCCGACGTCGTACTCGGCGGCCTGACGCTCGATCTGTTCCCGGCGCGCGAGCTTGAAGGAGGTGACGCCGATGAACGCGGCGAAGACGAGGGCCATCGCGTAGGTGACCCGCCCGCGCCCCTCGCTGAGGGCGATGCCCAGGCCGGCGAACCCGGCGGCCATGGCGTAGAGCACCAGCACCGCCCCCTTGACGCCCAGGGCCCGCCTGAGCATGTGGTGCAGGTGCTGGTCGTCGGCGTCGGAGATCTTCTTCCCGGAAATCTTGCGCCGGACGATCGCCAGCGTGGTGTCGATGATCGGGACGGCGTAGATGATGAGGCCCGCGAGCACCAGGTGTGTCTTGCCCATATCCCCGAGCATGAGCACGACGACGATGGTGCAGAAGCCCAGCAGCAGCGAGCCGCAGTCGCCCAGGAAGATGTTGGCGGGGTTGAAGTTGTGCGGGAGAAACCCCAGGCAGGCGCCCAGCAGCGCCAGGCAGAGGACGATTCGGGAGGCGTCGCGCGGGCCGTCGTCGGCGAGCGCGAGCGAGAGCGCGATGACCAGCAGGCCGGCGCTGGCGATCGCCGTCGTTCCCGAGAGCAGGCCGTCGAGGCCGTCGATCAGGTTGGAGGCGTTGCAGGCGCCCAGGACGAAGACCGCGATCACGGCCGTGCCGGTCCAGTACACGATGTCGATCGGGATGCCCGTACCGTTGCCCAGATCGACAATGAACCGCAGCGTCTCGGCACCGTTCACGGTCGTGACGTGCAGGCCCAGGGCCCTCGCCAGGGGCACGATCACGCCCGCGGCGACCTTGACGCCGACGTCGTCGATGGCCAGGGCCGCCGCGGCGAACAGCTGGCCCCCGACCTTCACCCGTGGGCTGATGTGCAGCACGTCGTCGAGCAGGCCCACGACCATGATCACGGTCATGCCCACGACGATCGAGAGGGGCACGCCGCCGGGGATGAACGCCTCGTCGACGCGGGTGCTGGGGTGGATGTTGATGAGGCCGTGGACGGGGTTGAGGTAGCTGAACAGGATCGCGGCGAGCATGCCGAGATAGACGGCAACGCCGCCGAGGTAGGCGATGGGGGCCCGATGGATCTTCCGGGATTCGGAGGGACGGTCGATGACGCCGTGGGCGACGGCCAGGCGTCGCATGAGCGGGGTGGCGAAGAGGGAGACCAGGAACGCCACGACCAGCACGCCGACGTAGCCGTGAAAGACCTCGAGGCGAGTCAGGGGGGCCTTCTCGGGCGAGACGAGCTTCGAGAGCGTCTCGACCTGCTCCTTCAGGCGTGCGACCTGCTCGACGACGCCGGGCGGTATCTGGTCGGCGGTCTGGGCAAGGAGGGCGGCGATCATCGCACGGCCTCCGCGCGTGGGCGCGCGCCGGGGATGGAGGCGGCGATGTCGCGGATGGTCTGCTCAAGAGGCCGGACGGGCGAGAAGCCAACGGCCGCACGGATGCGCGACAGGTCCGGCTGGCGCTGGCGGAGGTCCTCGAAGCCGGCGGTGTAGGCGGTGTCGTAGGAGATGTGCTTCTTGCCGGAGCGCGACGCGAGCGTGGAGATCACCGCGTCGGCGAGCTGCTCGATGGTGATGACGCGATCGGAGCCCACGTTGAAGACGCGCCCGTGGCAGGCGGCCGCCTCCAGCAGGCGGGGCAGGACCTCGACGACGTCGCGCACATCGCAGAAGCAACGGGATTGCCGCCCGTCGCCGTGAATGGGGAGGTCCTCGCCCTTCAGCGCCGCGCCGACGAAGTTCGGCAGGACCATGCCGTAGGCCCCGACCTGCCTCGGGCCGACGGTGTTGAAGAAGCGCGCGACGACGGCCGGGAGGCCGTGCTGCTGGTGGTAGGCCAGTGCGAGGTACTCGTCGATGGCCTTGCTCGCGGCGTAGGACCAGCGGGAGCGTGTGGTGGGGCCATAGACGACGTCGTCGTCCTCGGAGAACGGGGACTTGTCGGCCTTGCCGTAGACCTCAGAAGAGGAGGCGATGAGCACCGGGGCCCTGCCGCCGTCCGGGCCATGGGCCATGGCGAAGCGCAGCACGGCCGCGGTGAGGTCCACGTTGGTCTCGATCGAGCGGATCGGCTGCTCGACGATGAGGCGGACGCCGACGGCGGCGGCGAGGTGGTAGATCTGCCGGAAGTGCTCGGCCCGATCGAAGCGAGCGAGGGCCTGGCCCAGGTCGGCCGGGATGAAGCTCAGGCGCGGGTGGGCGCCGGGGGCACCGGAACCCGGGAGGTTCTCGCGACGGCCGGTAGAGAGGTTGTCGATCACGGTGACGTGGTCGCCGCGCGCGAGGAGCAGGTCGACCAGGTGGGACCCTATGAACCCGGCGCCACCGGTCACCAGCACTCGCCCCGGGCCTTCATGGACGGCCGAGTTGTTCAAGGGCGTCGTCATCGGCGGAGCTGATTTCGTGGATCAGCCCCGCGAGTGCGGCAGCGGTGGGGTCTGCCGGCGCCGCGGGGCTGTTGCCGTGAGGAGTATTGAAGGGGGCGATCGCCCCGGAAGCGATTGGGGGACGCAGGAAACCGATCAGGCCCTGCCGTTCTGCTGGTACTGGTGCGTAGCCCTGATGTTGCGCTTGAAGTATCCGCCCGCGGAAGAACGGACAGCGTTGACGACGACGCCGAGGAACTCGGCCCGTGTATCGGCGAGCTGCCCGCGGATCCGCCCCAGGAGGCCGCGTTTCTCGGCGAAGGCGCGGACAACGACCAGGACGGCGTCGCAGCGGTTGGCGATGGAGAAGCCGTCGCCGGCAACGATGGCCGGCGGGGAGTCGATGAAGACGCGGTCGTACGTGGCCGCGGCCTCGGCGAGCAGCCTGGTCATGGGCTCGCCGGAGAGCCGTTCGGGGAGCGAACGGCCGGCGGGAGTGCCCGCGGAGAGAACGTGCAAGTTGGGGATAGAGGTGTCACGAACGGCCTCGGCAAGAGAGCCTGCTCCCGAGAGCACATCGCCCAGGCCGGGGCCCTCGGGCAGCTTGTACACCCTGTGCATTCCCGGGCGCCGGAAGTTGGCGTCGATGATGAGGACATTGTCGCCCGCCGCGGCACAACCGATGGCGAGGTTGCTGGCGACAGAGGTGGCGCCTGATCCGGGCATGCCCCCCATCACCAGCAGGGTCTTGTGCCCGGCGTGGTCCATGCGCTGGACCACCGGCGCCCTGAGCTGGCGAAAGCTCTCGGTCGTGACACCGTTCGGCGAGTCGCGGAACGCGGTCTCGACGTTGGCGGGGCGGTCGGGGTCTTCCGAGGCCACGGGGATGACGCCCAGGACCTTGATACGCGGGACCAGCGCGGCGTCGGCCGGCCCGCGGACGCGCTGGTCGAGAACCTCGCGAAGGAAGATCAGGCCGGCGACGAGGCTGGTGATGAGGATCGCGCCCAGCGGGACCATGATCTTGAGGCGCGGGAAGGAGAGCTCCTTGGGGATCTGCGCGGGGGCGATGAGCTTGACGCGGTCGTCGAGGTTGCCGGTGGTGGCGATCTGGATATTGTTGTAAGCCATCTGATAGGTACTGAGTTCCTTGCTGGTCTGCTCGATCCGGCGCTCGAGCTCGGCGACTTTGGCACGGGCCAGGACGATCTCCTGCTGGCGGGTGCTGAGGCTCAGCCGCTTCTCGTCGAGCGACTTCTCCTGAGCCTCGAGGTTGCTCAGGCCGGTGCGGATCTGATCGATCTGTCCCAGGAACATGTTCTTGAGCAGCTCGTCGCGGTATTCGTCGCGCTTGCGGATGGAGGCGTCGATGTTGGCGTTCAGGGCCACCACGTCGGGATGCTGGGCCCCATACCCCTGCTTGCGGAGGGCGGCCTCGTTGTCGCGGAGGCTCGCGATCTTCTGCTCGTACTGGACCATGACCGGGTCCTTCTTCGACTCCTCGCGGAGCTTCTCCGGGATCTCGGCAACGTTGTTGGCCTCGAGCTTGGCCTGGTACTCGGCGAGGAGGTTGGCCACCGAGGCCTTGTCGCTGCGGACGCTGACGATCTCCCTGGCCAGGTTGTCCATCTGCAGCTCATCCGAGCCGGTGCCGCGGTCGTAGGTCTCGATCTTGCCCTGCTCCAAGACCGTGTCGCGCTGGAGCGTGAGCCGGTTGATCTCGTTCTTCATGTCGTCGACCTGGCGGCCTAGCGCCTCGCGTCGGCCGGCGGTATCGCCCTTGTTGCGGGTGTCGAGCTCCTTGCGGTAGGCACGGTCGACAATGTCCACGATGATCTTGGAATCGACCCGGTCGGGGGTGCTCATGGAGAGGCGGATGAGGTTGGTCTGCGGGAGCGTTCGGGCGGAGATCTCCTTCTCGAGCTTGCGAGAGGCGAGAGTGGGCTGGAGCGCGCCGGATTCGACGAATCGCTTGTGCCACTGTGTCTTGAGGAAATCGGGGTCGGCCACGGCCCGGTCAAGGATCAGAGGCGAAACCATGACCTGCGCCTGCGTGCCCATGAACCGCTCCATCTCGGCGCCGCCGATTCCGATGCGCCCGCTTGGGTTCCTCGGGTCATCGGGGGGGAGGAGGCACTCGTAGGTGGCCGTGGCGGTGTACGAGGGAACGAAGTACTTCAGGACGAAGTACGACGCGACGCCCAAGCCGATGCCGACGACGAAGGCCAGCGCCAGGGCGGGGTAGTACTGCTTGAGGAGCTTGACGGGGTCCAGCACGGGGCCGGCCGAGCCCGCTCCTGCGGGGCCGGGCATCCGCCCGGGCGGCGGAAGATGGCCCATCGGTGCGCGGGGCGCGCCGGGGGGCTGAGGGAGCGGCATGGTCGGGGGCGGTGGGGGTACGGTACTCATGGGGAAACCCTGTCTGCGCTACGCGTGGAGGCGGGCGGCCGCGCGGCTATCGGTCCTGCTGCCGGCGGGCCGGCTGTCCAATCTCTTCGACTCTTCCAGCGCCGATCTGCATCGGACCGGCGCAACCGGCGGCGTCTGATCCGGGTCTTTCCCGGGGTTACATCGCGGCGATCTTTCTGCGGAGTTCTTCGGCGTCGGCGCCGTACTCGGATTTGATCCCGGCGTCGGTGGCCACGGCGTCATCCAGAAGATGCAGGTATCTCTCGGCGTCCTTCTTGTTCCCCTGTGCCGCCCGCAACTGCCCGAGCCTGAGGAAGATCGGCGGGAGCTCACGCCCCTTGGCGGCGGTAATGGCCCGGAGCAGCACGGTTTCGGCCCTGGGAAGTTCGTTCAACGCCAGATATACGGCGGCCAAGGTGTCCAGGATCGCGGCGTTCGTCGGGGCGGCCTGGGCGGCCTTCTCCGCGAAGGGTCGGGCTTCGGCGGGTCTGTTCAGGCGCGCGGTCAGCACGTAGCCGACGTTGTTGTTCAGTTCGGCGTCGTCGGGGAAGAGTTCCAGCCCTTTCCGCCAATAGGCGAGGGCCTCTTCGGTGTTTTTGGCGACGTGCGCGTAGGTGCCGAGCTGGGCGTAGGCGAACCGGCGCATCTCGGGAGTCTGGCCGCTCTCGGCAATCTGCTTCAGCTCGGAAATCCCCTGGTCCTTGGTATCGGGCGCGGCCGCCTTCAGGCCGGCCAGGAAGACCGCCCGCCAGCCGACGAACCCGTCCGGCGGATTCAGCTCCAGGATCGCCTTGAAACGGCGGGACGGGTCGGGGAAGAGCACCTCCATGCCGGAGAAGAACGTATCGACCAAAGAGGGGTCGTCCTTGGCCAGGGCGAGAGCCGCCAGGGCGTCTTTGCTGGCCTCGGTGGTGCGGTTGAGGCGGAAGAGCACCCGGGAACGCGTGAGCAGCAGGGGGAGGCTCTCGGGGATCTTGAGCTCGGGGGCTTCCAGCACGGCGGCGGCCTTGGCGGTTTCCGCTGGCTCGACGCGGAGCAGCGAGTCGACGTAGAGCATCGCGTGGTCGGGGGTATGGGAGAGCTGCCAGATGCGCTCGCCGTACTTGACGGTCTGGCTCCAGCGTCCCTCGGTGGCGGTGACGCGGGCGCCGTGGCGGAGCCAGTCCAGATCGTTGGGGCGGCGCTGAAGGGCCTGTTCAATGACCGAGACGGCCTCGTCGACTTCCCTCCGGTCGAGATGGAGGGCGACGAGCATGAGCCGCAGCGCGTCGTTATCGGGGTCCAGCGTCAGCCCGTCGCGGAGCGTCGCGATCGAGTCGGACCAGCGGCCGGCGGTGGCGCACAGGGAGGCCAGGCGCTGCCGCGCCGCGATGGAGCGCGGATCAAGGATGATGGCCTGGCGAAGATCGCTCTCGGCATCGGCGAGCGTGTCGATCTCGCGAGAGAGAAAGTCGGCCCGCTTGATGTATCCCTGCGGGTCGGCTTTGGCGGCGGCGATCGCGCGGTCGAACAGCTCGCGGGCCGCCGGCCGGTTGCCGGTGGCGGCCAGGAGCTCGGCCTTCATCCGCATCAGGACGGCGTCGGCGTCGACGGTCGCGCCCATCGCATCCAGTCGTTTGCGGGCCTCCTCGAACCTGGCCAGGCGAAGCTCGCATTCGATGATGCGCTTCGCGACGAGGTTCCCCGGATCCGGTGCGCCGCCGTCGAGCACGCGCTGGTAGGCCGTCCGGGCGTCGGCGAATCGGTCGATGGCGTAGAGGAAGTCGCCGAGGTTGCGGTCGGCGGACATCTCCTTCTTGTCCTGGCGCTTCCGGGCCTCGTCCATCACCTCCATCGCCGCGGAGTAATGGCGGAAGTTCATGAGCATCGCGCCCAGCGAGATGTAGGGCCCGTCGCTGGGCCTGTCGGCCGGGAGGGTGGCGGCGTAGCGGTCGACGGCGGCACGGGCGCCCTGCATGTCGCCCTGGGCCACGTGCCACTGCGCCAGGAGCTCGACGTTCGCCGCATCAGACCGCCTGGCCATCAGCGAGTCGATGATGGCCCTGGCCTCGTCCCATCGCTTGCTCTCCATGAGCAGGCCGGCGAACGCGAGGTTGTTGCGTTCGTTCTCCGGGTCGCGCCGGGCGAGCTGCCGGCGGACCTCCAGGGCCCGGGCCTTGTCGCCCCCGGCGGCGATGGATTCCAGCGAGAGCCACACGTCGACGAAGTCCGGATCGGCGGCGGCGACGGTCTCCTTCTGACGCGCCAGTGCCAGGGCCTGGTCGTAGTCCCTGAGCAACCCCTTGGAGCGGAGCATCCCGACGATCGAGGGCACGTCGCCCGGGCGGAGGTCGAGCGCCTTGGTGAAGGCCTCGGCGGCCTGCTTGGGCTGCGACATCGCCAGGCGGGTGTTGCCCAGCAGGCGCCACAGGTCGACGTTCAGCTTGTCGGACTGGCCGAGTTGCTCCAGTGCCGTGGCCCCGGATTCCAGCTTGTTCTCGGCGATGTCCAGCCTGGCGCGGAACCACGCGCCCTGCGCGTGGTCGGTGTTCTTTGTCGCGGCGGTCTCGGCGATGCGCCGGGCCGACTCCAGGTCCTTCTCGCCCAGGGCGACCTGGAACTGGTACTCGATGACGGCGGGGTTGCCGCTGTCGATCTCGGCAGCCTTCGCCAGGGCCTGCTTGGCGAGGTCGGGCTTGCCGGCGCGCTGGAAGGCCAGGAAGAGCAGCATCTTCTTGTTGAAATCGCTGGCCTCGGAGGCCTCGATGACGGTCGTGATGGCGGCGACGGGGTCCTCCGTGCTCATCGCCTTCTGGTAGTCCTTGAGCCGCTGCTCGTCGGGGTGCTTGGCGAGGCCCTCGTCGATCACCCGCTTGGCGCCGGCCGTGTCGTCATCGAGCATCCGCAGGCGTGCCAGCGTCATGTACAGGCGGGTGTCGTCGGTCCCGGCCGACATCGCCTCGCGGATCACCGCGGAGGCGGCGCTGTAGTCGGGGCTCACGCCCGAGGACAGCTCCTGGGCACGGGAGAGGGCCCGCATGACGGGGTCGGGGGAGTCCTTCCCAAGCACCAGATCGTTCAGAGTCTTGAACCGGTCGCGCGCGCTGGCGTCGTCGGGGTTGATCTTGAGGACCTCCGCGAAGCGGTCGGCGGCCTCCTTGTAGTTCCCCTGTCGGAACTCCAGGTTGCCCAGCATCGAGAGCAGGCGGGTGTTGCTGCGGTCGCGGGCAATCAACTTCAGGTAGAGGTCGCGGGCCGCGCCGATGTTGCCCTCGCGGCCCATCAGATCGGCCAGAATGAGCACGGCCTCCGAGTCGCTGTTGTTGGTGAGCTGGTTGTATCGGTCGAGCTTGGTGCGGGCGCCGACGACGTCGCCGCGGGCCACGTCGAGCTTGGCGTCGATGAACCAGACGATGTTCTCGTTCTCGCCGACGTACGCGGCCAGGGTGTTGCGGTACCCCTCGGCGAGTTTGAGCTGCGCGGCCCGCTCCGCCGCCCCCTTGGTCGTCTCCCATTCGGCGAGCTTCGCCTGGACCTGCCATCTCATCGCCTCGGCGCGCAGGCTGAGGAGCTGGATCCCCTCCAGGCTCAGTTTCGGATCGGGCAGATCGACGACCTTCTGAAAGGCGGCCAGCGCGTCGGCGATCTTGTTCTGCCCGAGCAGGTTCCGACCCAGTGCGAGCAGGAGGACCGGGTCGGCGGGCCGGCGATCGATGCACTCCTGGAGCAGCGAGATCACCCCGGCAGGACCGACTTTCGGTGAAGCGGAGATCGTTGCGCAGGCCTGGACGACCGTGGGCGCGTCGAGCTTCTCGGCAGGCTCGGCCTTGATCGCGCCCAGGAGATGGTCCACCAGCTCGCCCTGGGAGGCCAGCAGGTCGGCGTAGGATGTCTTCGGCGGAGCCGCGCGCAGGGCCTCGTTCATCTCGACCTGGAGCAGGCCCAGCCACGAGCGGGAGCCAGCGGGGGCGTTGTCGCGAGCACTCCCCTGGAGCAGCGCACGGGCCTTCTGAATGGCCTGGGCGGCGGCCGCGTCCTCGTTGGCGGCCCGCGACTGCGACGCGCTGAGCACGTACCACGTCGCCAGCGCCACGCTCGATTCCTCGTCGGTCTTGTCGGCCGTGGACGCCGCGGCCAGATCGGCCTGCGCCTCGGCGGGCTCCTCCTTGGGGCGCTGGCTTATGCCGATGATGCCGAAGATGGCCATACGGGCCAACCCCCGGTACCGACGCAGGGGTGCGCCGGCGTCAGGGTTCTCCCGGAACCGCTCTAGGATGTCGTTCACCTGTACGACGAGCGACTCCCACGCCGCCAGGTCGCGTGGGGCCATGAGCCGTATCTGACGGTAGCGCCCGTCCAGCAGCGGGCGCTGGGCGGCGACACTCGTGGGTGACGAGTTCGACAGCCCATGGAGCGCCATCGCGTAGTCCGTGACGAACCGGTCGATGTACGCCTGGCGCGGCGTCGGGGTGGTCTGCTGCAGCGCATCGATCCACTTGGCGGTCCACTCGGCGTTGCCCTGGTTCTTGTTCACGGCCTTGGCGTAGTGCTCGGCGGCCTTCTCGTAGTCCGCCTCCTTCATCCTCTGGTCGCCCATCGCGGCGTGCTGCTCGCCCGTCTTCTTGAGCGCGTACCACGCGGCGATGACGACGCCCCCCGCCAGGAGCAGCAGGACCGTCACCAGGATCGCCACGAACCGGATATTCACTCGTGATGCCATCGGCGTTCTTCCTCTGTGGTTCGCGGGGTGCCTCCCCGGCGTCGGTTCTCTGTCGTGTTCCCTCCCCGGTCCGTCATTCGGTCAGCCCCCGCCCGGGGTGCGTGCCCGCTCCTGTGCGCCGGAGGCCTTGCCGGCCGCACGCTTGCCGTCAACGTCGACCCAGTCGGGCACGCATCGCATGATCTCGGGGAGCATCTCGCTGAGGATGCTCTGCGCCAGGGCCACGAACTCCCGTTCCGAGGCGGCCGTGGGGCTCGAGAGCTGGACCTTCAGGTAGTAGGCGTAATCGTCCCGCAGGTCGAAGGCCAGGAGGCGGACGTCCTCGGCGCTCGAGGCCAGCCGGTTGTTGGCGATGAAGAAGTACCCGACGTAGATCACCTGTTTGGATCCCGGCTCGAGGAAGTCCGTCACCCGGAGGGGGACGGTGCGGTTGTGCAGGTCGTCCTTCTCCGGGTTGGCCGCGACGAGGTCGTAAGGCAGGTGGACTTCCGTTCCCGGGGAGTCGGAGAAGTCGTTGGGGAGGCGGGCGCTGGAGACGGTCGGGGGGCCCTTGTAGCCGGTCGGCAGGTTCCGCGCCCGCCGCCACGACGAATCGTCCAGCTCCACCGGAACCACCTTCGAGCCGGTGTTGATGATCCAGCCGTTGCCGGTCATGCACCGCTCGGAAACGTGCGGCACGGTGTCGACCATGCCGGTGTAGTACGGAAGGTGGACCTCCACGATCTGCTGGGCGTACTTGCCGCCGCCGGCGATGGGCTTCTTGGCGACGTAGACGCGGGAGACGGTGTTGTCGGTGCCCAGCTCCTTGGCGATCTCGTGGCTTTCCAGGTGGTCCTGGCCGAGCTGCTTCCACGTCGCCGTTTCGGCCGGGATGGAGCGCGTCTGCCGCTCGGGTTCGATCGGCAGCTTGCGGAGGTACAGCTTCAGCTTCGACACGGCCGCGTTGATCCCGACCGTGGAGCCGGCAAGCACCACCAGGCACACGATGAACGCCGGGTTGAGCAGCTTCCGTATCATGCGGCCGATCCCCCCGCGGACGCCGAGGGTCCCCGGGCGGTGGGGGGGCGCCGGTCGTCGGACGAGACGACGTGATTGAGGATCCACACGATGCCCATGTAGGCGCCGAGCCCCGGCACGAGCAGCAATGTGCCGATCAGCGTGTGCGCCTCACCGGAGGCCAGGTTCGAATCGGCCAGCGAGAGCAGCCCTAGCACGGCGATACGCAGCACGTTGAGGCCCACCGCAACCGGAACGGCCATCATCACCAGCACCACCCGCTGCCACCACCGCGAGCAGGCCACCAGCGCCACGGCCACGCCCAGCGCCAGGAACGCGATGAGCATGCTCATCCCCGAGCAGGCCTCGGCGACATTCAGCGGCGGCAGCCTGGTTCCGTCGGCGCGTGTGATATCGATCACGTTGCCGCGCAGGTCCGCCTGCACGCCCAGGATGCGCAGCAAGACATAGGCCCCTTGGGTCGCGACCTGCTGGAGTCGGAAGGTGATGAGGATCTCCAGCTTGTTGGCGATCGTCACTCCCAGGAGCATGTACGACATCGGCAGGAAGACGACCTCCATCACCCGCGGTCCGGTCATCAGCAGAACCATCCCCAAGAGCGTGATGACCAGGCTGTACCCCTGCCCCATGTGGTTGGGGAAGCCGATGAGGAAGAACACGTAGCACACGATCCCCAGCAAGAACACCGCCAGGCCGGGCCAGAAGATCGAGACCGAGGCGCGGGCCAGGTCGGCGCGATGCTGCCACAGGATGTACAGGCTGATCAGCGGCACGAAGTACGAGTGCGACCAGTCCTCGTGCGACCAGCTATGTTGATGCTGGTTCCGCAGCCAGCTCCAGAAGAGCGCGCCCAGCCCGGCCCCGAGCGCCACGATCATCGTGGCCGTGGCCGGCGAGAGAACAGTGCGCAGCAACTGTCGTCCCGGATCCAGCGGGTGCTCGGGCGCTGTCCTTGGACTGGAGGCGGTTGTCACGTCTGAACTCTCTCCACGGACTCAAATCAGGGCTGGGGCAGCCGAGCGAACACCGGCCTTGAGACAGCCGGCGCGGACGGGCGGCTCCGTAGGGACCTCGATCAGCACGCCCGTTGACGTTCTACGCAATCCCGCCGCGGGGGTTCTTGCCCGCCCCGGTGTTTCCAGGCCGGGAGTGCCGATCCGGGCCGTCGCCCCCGAGCTCTTCGGCACATCCGGGAGCGTCCTCCCGCCTTGACGGCCTCCAGCCCGATGGTCCGCTATTGTTCGCATCCCGCGCCCGATGGGCTGGACCGACAACCGATGTGTGAACAACGAAGCCGGCTGTCCCCGCTCGGCCGCCGGGACAACTTCGCGTTACCGAACCAGCGACCTGTCTGTGCCGAAGACGTCACCGGCGAAGTTCCGATCCAAGATGAATCCGAACCCGTAGCTGGCCCGCAGGCCGTTCCGGAAGACCGCCAAGGGCACGGCCCAGAAGTTGGTCCCGACGTTGATCGTGTCGTTGGACTTCAGGTACACCTCCGGCTGGGTCCGCTTGGCGATCGCTCGCAGATTCAGTCGGATCGTCGCCTGGCGGTCCTTGCCCACCCGCCTGGTGATGTCCACCCGTTCGGGGATGGCGATGCTGGACAGGCCGCCGGCCGAAACCACGGCCTGTTCGATGGTGATGTGCCCGTTGGGCGGCAGGTTATAGGGGCCCGGGCGCGAGACTGCGCCGGTCATATAGAACAACCCGTTGTCCGAAACCGGTATCCGCACCACGTCGCCGGGCTTGATC